>NZ_DAIPZF010000040.1:0-26621 GCF_036782355.1 Cypionkella sp. | reverse complement strand
TAGACAAACATCTTGAAATTTTAAGTTAATTTTTGAAAATGTTGTGTATTTCTAGATCTTATTTTGACGCGGCGTCTTGGCCATAACGGCGGCTTAGATAGGCTGTTAACTCTTGATCTAAGTCGTCAGAGAGTTTGACAACTTTTCGGCTTTTCTTGCCACTTTCCACGACGATAAAACTGCCATCCGCGATGCGATCTTTTATGAATTGATACATGGTCATGTGGCTTTCGGTGCGGGTTTGCAGCATTTCAATATAGCTCCAAATGCCCACTTCTTCAGTGTCTTGCAGCGACCGCACCAAAAGCAAAAGTTCCCAGCGCGTTTGTGACCTGTAAAACTTCGAAAGCTTGTCTTTATGCGTAATCGATCTGACGGTATTTATCTCTTTGCCCAGCATAGCACCACCTTGATCTAAGCCTTATACTTAGTTGTAGGCTAATTGTAAGATAAATAAATACTAGTTTTTTAAATGTAATTTTTTGATGCAATTCGGGATGCTCATACCTGTTGTTAATTGGAAACTCGGCATTTCTAAATAATTTTCCTATAATTTTCGTTTAATTCTTAAGGTTGAGTTGGGAGTTTTCTCAAATAAAAGCCCTGCCGCGCCCTCGCCTCGGTCTTAATTTTAATGCTTGTTTGGCCAGCGCGGGGCAGTCTGTGGCAATCTGTTCTGCCCCATGTCATGCCGACCAGCTCATGCCTTCGAGCCATGTCAGGCATTTTGTCCACAGAAGATTTTGCCAGAAAACGCTTTACAGGGTTTCGCTTTGCAGACACCATATCTAGTAAGGGTCACGCCTTGCTTCGCTGCAATTTGCGAGGCGACCTGCCTTTAGTGGTTATCCCCATGACAAGGCCACCATAGTGAGGTCGAGCATGTCGCTTTCCGATGACTACCTGTTCAGTGATGACATCCACCCGATCGACATCGTCGAGAATTTGGCAGCCCAGCATGCTTGGGAGTTTGACCGCGTCACCGATGATCAGATCGCAATGGCGGTTGAAGGCCAGTGGCGCACCTATTCGCTGACGCTGGCTTGGTCGGAGCAAGACGAGACGCTGCGGCTGATTTGCACCTTTGAAATGGAGCCGCCGCTAGAGAAAATGGCGGCGCTTTACGAGGTGCTGAACCGTTGCAATGACATGGTCTGGACCGGCGCCTTTACCTATTGGAGCGAGCAAAAGCTGATGGTTTGGCGCTATGGTTTATGTCTTGCGGGCGGGCAGATCGCGGGGTCCGAGCAGATTGATCGCCTGATCGCTGCTGCCGTCACCGCCGCCGAGCGGTTCTATCCGGCGTTCCAACTGGTGGCTTGGGCGGATAAATCGCCCGCAGATGCGATGCGCGTGGCTATTGCAGAGGCCTACGGGCGCGCCTAACCTGCCCTGAAAAGGGAGTTTGCGATGACACTTGATATGGTGGCCCGCGATGGGCTGGTTTTGCTTGGCTGTGGCAAAATGGGGACAGCGCTGCTGACGGGATGGCTGGCGGCTGGTGTGCCTGCGCAAAGCGTTTGGGTGATCGAGCCGCATCCCTCGGACTGGTTGCAAGCAAGCGGCGTGCATTTGAACAAAGGCGTGCCCGCAGCGCCTGCGGTGGCGCTTTTGGCGGTAAAGCCGCAGATGATGGGGGCGGCGCTGCCGGCTTTGCAGGCCTTGGGCAATGGCAAGACGCTGTTTGTCTCGATTGCCGCGGGCACCTCGATTGCGACGTTTGCCGAAGCCTTGGGCGCGCAAACGCCGATCGTGCGCACCATGCCGAATACGCCTGCGATGGTGGGGCGCGGCATTACTGGCATTTGCGCCAATGAATTTGCCGGGGCCGCGGGCTTGGCGCTGACGCGCAGCTTGATGCAGGCGGTGGGACAGGTGGTCGAGCTGGAAGGCGAGCATCAGATTGATGCGGTGACTGGCGTGTCAGGCTCGGGGCCTGCCTATGTGTTTCATCTGATCGAAGCGATGGCGACAGCGGGGCAGGCGCAGGGGCTTTCGGCCGATGTCGCGATGCAATTGGCGCGGGCCACAGTCTGTGGCGCGGGGGAATTGGCCTATCAGTCGGCCGAAGCTGCCAGCCAGTTGCGGATCAATGTCACCTCGCCCGGCGGCACCACGGCTGCGGCGCTGGCGGTGCTGATGGATGCAGAGACCGGCTTTGGCCCGCTGCTGACCCGCGCGGTTGCCGCCGCCACCGAACGCGGCCGCGAGCTGGGCAAATGATCAGCTACGCCGATTTTGAAAAGGTCGATATTCGTGTGGGCCGGATCACGCGGGCCGAGCCTTTTCCGCAAGCCCGCAAGCCCGCCTTTCGGCTTTGGGTCGATTTTGGGCCCGAGATTGGCGAGAAAAGATCCTCGGCCCAGATCACCAAACACTATACGATCGAGGCGCTGATCGGGCGGCAGGTTTTGGCGGTGGTGAACTTTCCGCCGCGCCAGATTGGGCCGGTGATGTCAGAAGTGCTGGTGCTTGGGGTGCCAGATGAAGATGGAGAGGTGGTGCTGCTTGCCCCCTCGCAACAAGTGCCCTTGGGCGGAAGGATGTTTTGATGCGTTTGTTGATCACACGGCCGCTGCCGGACCAAGTCATGCAGGCCGCTGCCGCTCGTTTTGAGGTGACCGCGCGCGCCAGCACGCAGCCTTTGTCGGATGCCGAGCTGCGCGCGGCGCTGACCGATTACGATGTGGTGCTGCCAACCTTGGGCGATCTGTTCTCGGCGCAGGTCTTTGCCGATGTCACGCCGCGCGCCAAGCTTTTGGCGAATTTTGGTGTGGGCTATAATCATATCGATGTCGCGGCTGCCCGCGCGGCGGGCATTGCTGTGACCAATACGCCCGGCGCCGTCACCGAAGCCACCGCAGATGTGGCGCTGACGCTGATGCTGATGACCGCGCGGCGGGCAGGCGAGGGCGAGCGCTTGGTGCGGGCGGGCCAATGGCAGGGCTGGCATCCGACGCAGTTTCTGGGCGCGATGGTCAGCGGCAAGACCGTGGGCATCATCGGCATGGGGCGGATCGGCAAGGCGATTGCGCGGCGCTGCCACTATGGCTTTGGCATGGAGGTGATTTATCACAACCGCTCGCAAACCGAGGCTGGGCTGCCCGCGCGGCAACTGCCGCTGGAGCAGGTTTTGCAGGCCGATTTCGTGGTGATCGCGGTGCCGGGTGGGCCTGCAACGCGGCATTTGATCAATGCCGAAACGCTGGCGCAGATGCAGCCGCATGCGATCTTGATCAATATTGCGCGCGGCGATGTGATAGAAGAGGCGGCGCTGGTGGCGCATCTGGCTGCGGGCAAAATCGCAGGCGCGGGGCTGGATGTATATGAGCGCGAGCCGCAAATCTCGCCCGCGTTGATGCAGATGCAAAACGTCACGCTGCTGCCGCATCTGGGCACGGCGGTCGAGAAAGTGCGGGTTGATATGGGGATGATGGCGCTGGAAAACCTGATCGCGCATCTGGAGGGCGGCACGCTGCCCAATGCCGTCTAGGCGCGGCTTGGGGCGATGATCATCTCGCGCGGGCGGCGCTTTATCTTTGTGCATATCCCGAAAACTGGCGGCACCGCGCTGACGCTGGCGCTGGAAAAGCGGGCGATGAAAGAGGATATTCTGATCGGCGACACCCCCAAAGCGCAGGCCCGCAAGGCGCGGCTGCGGGGGGTGGCCTCGGCCGGGCGGCTGTGGAAACACGCGACCCTCGCCGATATCGAGGGGCTGGTGACGGCGGCCGAGATCGAGGCGTTCTTTACCCTGACTTTGGTGCGCAACCCTTGGGACCGCATGGTCAGCTACTATCATTGGTTGCAGGCACAAAGCTTTGCGCATCCGGCAGTGGCTTTGGCCAAGGCCTTGGATTTCAGCGGGTTTTTGCGCCATGAGACAACGCAGACCGCACTGCGGCTTTGGCCCTACGGCGCCTATATGCGCGATGGCGCGGGGAGAGAGCGCGCCAGTCTTTACGCGCGGCTTGAGCATCTGGAGGCGGATCTTGCGCCCTTTGAGGCGCATCTGGGCTTTCGGCTGACGCCTTTGGCGCGGGAAAACGCCTCGGATCGGGCGCGTGATTGGCGGGGGTACTATAGGGACGCCGATGCGGATCTGATTGCGGGGTTATGTGCGGCCGATATTGCGCGCTTTGGCTACTTGTTTGAACCTTAGGCGCGCCCGCCACGACTGGAGTGGTTTTGTGGCGGGGCGCTTGGGGGCGGCGGTGGTTTTTGGATATTTATGCCAAGATGAAAGGATCAGGCGGCTTTGTCTTTGGCAAAGCGGCTGTAGAAGCTTTCGCCTGAGGCGGCCATGTCGCGCAGCAGTTTTGGCGGGGTGAAGCGGGGGCCGAAGCTGTTGGTGAGGCCATCGCAGATCTCGACCGCGCGGGCGGCGCCGAGGATGTCGAGCCAGCTGAACGGGCCGCCGGACCAAGGTGCGAAGCCCCAGCCGAGGATCGCGCCGACGTCGCCTTCGCGGATGTCGGTGAGAACGCCGTCTTCCAGTGCGCGCACGGCTTCGAGCACCTGGGCCATCAGCAGGCGGTGCTGCACGGTGGCAAGATCTGGGTCGGGCCGATGCGGGAACTGGGCCGCAAGACCCTGCCAGAGGCCTTCGCGTTTGCCGGACGCGTCATAGGCGTAAAAGCCTGCGTTGGATTTTTTGCCCAGACGGCCTTGATCCGCCATCCAGAACAGAACCGCGTCGACGGCGCTGTCGGGGTAGGCCTCGCCCATCGCGGCGCGGGTGGCTTTGGCGATTTTGACGCCAAGATCAATCGAGGTTTCATCGACCAATTGCAGCGGGCCAAGCGGCATGCCGACCAATTTGGCGGCGTTTTCGATCAGCGCGGGTTCGACGCCTTCGGCCAGCATCCGCATGCCTTCGTTCAGATAGGGGATGATGCAGCGGTTGGCGTAGAAAAAGCGCGCGTCATTGACCACGATTGGGGTTTTGCGGATGGCGCGGACGAAATCCAGCGCTTTGGCCACGGCGCGGTCGCCAGTTTGGGCGCCCTTGATGATCTCGACCAAATTCATTTTGTCGACGGGGCTGAAGAAATGGATGCCGATGAATTGATCAGGGCGCTGGCTGGCCTTGGCCAGCATCGAGATCGGCAGGGTGGAGGTGTTGGAGGCATAGATGCAGTCGGGGCCAACGGCGGCTTCGACGCGGGCGGTGACCTCGGCTTTGATCTTGGGGTCTTCAAACACCGCTTCGATGATCAGATCGCAGCCGGCAAGGGCTGCGTAATCGGTGGTGGCGGTGATGCGGGCCAGCACCTCGGCCTTTTTCTCGGGCGTGACTTTGCGCCTTGCGATGCCTTTGTCGAGCAGGGTTTCCGAATGCGCACGGCCACGGTCGGCGGCGGTTTGATCGGCGTCGATCAGCACCACCGAAATGCCCGCATTGGCCGCAACATAGGCGATGCCAGCCCCCATCATGCCTGCGCCGATCACCCCCAGTTTTTGCACCGTTTGATCGGTGACAGCGGGGCGGTTCGCGCCTTTTTCCAGCGCTTCTTTGTTGATGAAGAGGCTGCGGATCATCGCCGAAGACGAGGGGTTCATCAGCACAGAGGTGAACTGGCGCGCCTCGATCTTAAGCGCGGTGTCAAAGGGCACCAGCGCGCCTTCGTAGACGGCGGCAAGCAGGGCGCGGGCGGCGGGATAGACGCCCATGGTTTTGCCCAGCACCATCGCCGAGGCACCCACAAAGGTCATAAAGCCTGCGGGGTGATAGGGCGCGCCGCCGGGCATTTTATAGCCCTTGGCGTCCCATGGTTTCACCAGATCGGCGTCGGTGGCGGCCAGAACCCAGGCCTTGGCGCGGGTAAGCAGGTCTTCGGGGGCCACGACTTCGTCGATCAGGCCAGCGGCGCGGGCGGCTTTTGGATCAGAGAGCTTGCCTTCCAGCAGATAGGGCGCGGCCATCATCGCGCCCAATTTGCGCGCAAGCCGGGTGGTGCCGCCTGCGCCCGGAAAGATGCCGACCATGATTTCGGGCAGGCCGATTTTGGCGCGGGGGTTATCGGCGGCGATGATGCGGTGGCAGGCCAGTGGCAATTCGAGCCCGATGCCAAGCGCTGTGCCCGGCAGGGCCGCGACAATCGGCTTGCCGCCCTTAAGGGTCTTTGGGTCCATCCCCGCGCGTTCAATCTTGCGCAGCACGCCGTGCATCCCCATCACGCCGTCGAAAATCGCCTTGGCCCCGCCTGCGCGCATCTCGGCGATGACGTTCAGATCCATGCCGCCGGCGAAATCCTTTTTGCCCGAGGTGATGATGATGCCGCGGGCCTCTGGGTCGGCCAAGGCGCGATCAACCATCTGCGACAGCTGCAAAAAGCTGGCGGTCGACATCACATTCATCGACTTGGACACAACATCCCAAGATAGGGTGACAACGCCGTCGGCGTCCATGGCATAGGTGAAATCGGTCATTGCGCGGTTCCTTTAACGAAGGGCATCAAGCAGGTTGGGGCGGGGTTTGCGCCGCCCAAGGCCTGCCATCGGCATGAAGATAGTGACGCAAAGCGCCGTCTTTTTGGGTGATAAGATCATGGTCGGGATAGTGGATGACATCGCGGTCAAGCCGCGTGCCAAGTGTCAGGTAAAGCGCCTCGGTCTGCCCGCGATTTTCCAGCCGGTGGCCAATTGGGCTGCCTGCGGGCCAACACAGCACCGCACCCGGGGCAAGCACAGTCTCTTGGTCTTCGATCAGGCTGGGGGTGCCTGCAAGCAGCAGCAGCATTTCATCCTCGGCCTCGTGCCAATGCCGAAAGCTTGAACCCGAGCCCGCGGGCAGGCGTTCCAGATGCGCGCCAAATTGCGACAGGCCGCCCGCGTCGCCCAAGACGCAATGCAGATAGGGGCCAAGGCCGCCGCCAAGGATCGGGTGGCTATAGGCGTCTTCCAACACCCAAGCGCGGCCTTGGGCGCGATGGATCTGCGGCAAGCGACTGCCATCATAGGCAAAGCCCCAGGCCGGTGGCAGATTGCACAGCTCGGGTGGGTTATCGCCTGCGCGCAGCAGCAGGCCTTGGCTGTCAAACAGCTGCCACCGACTTGCGCCGGTTTGCAGCCGATTGCCGCTGTCGGGATAGTGGCAGGTGTCAAAGCCCGCGCGCGCGCCCGCGATCAGATAGCGCAGCGGCGTGTCAAAGCGGTTGGTGACATGATGGCCGTTGGGCTCGCCCTGTCGCCAAGTGATTGCATCGCCTTGGGTCAGATCGGTCAGGCCGTTGTCGTCATGTAAAGTGGCGGTGCCGTCCAATACGAATAAAAATTCATCTTCTGCCTCGTGCCAATGCCGGTTGGACGACCAAGCCCCCTTGGCCAAGGTTTCGACGTAGGCGCCAAACTGGCGCAGGCCCCCCGCCACCGAAAGATGCTGGGTTTCCAGCCCATCGGCGCGGCTGACGGGCGCAAGATCGGGGTGAACGATCATCTGGGCCCCGCATAGCAGCTGCCGTCTTTATAGCTGAAATCGGCACGGCCCTCGGCCATCGTCACCACCAGATCGACGTCGCTATAGGTGACGACCTCGCGCGGGGCTTTGCTGCCGATGACCAGAAAGCTGGCAGGGGAGGTGCTGCGGTTGAGAAAGTGATGCCCATCGGGCGTATTGGCGGCAAAAGCGGCGCAATCGCCGGTGCGCATCAGCGTCTCACCACCATCTTCTACCAGCACGCATGCGCCGGCGGTGATCATCACAAACTCGTCCTCGACCAGATGCCAGTGGCGCAGCGACGACAAAGCCCCCGGTTGCAGCGTCACCAGATTGACGCCAAATTGCGTCAACCCGCCCGCTTCGCCCAAGCGCAGGCTTGCGCGGCCCGCCATCAGATCCGCATAGGGAACGGGGTAGATTGATCCGGTTTTTAGCGGCACTTTTGTCAGGTCAAGCTTGGGCATGGGGCACCTTTTACACAGCAGGCAGGGGGCAGATCTGGCCAATATGAATTAAGAGTCAGCATCTGCCGCGTCGTTTGGAACGTAAGGAGCTGGCCGCGCTCGATCATGCGCCATCCTTTGACTCTGTCGGGCTTTGGCCTGCAAGCGGCGTCTGGCCTAGCGTCCATTTGATATGATCTTCAGAGCTTTCTATAAAGTTGATGCGCCAGCCGTCTTTGGTTTGATGCAGATGGAAATGCGTCTCAAACGGCGCGATCAAGCGTCGCGCCTTGGCCATGATATGGGTCAGACATCGAAGCTGCATCTCGCCTGTTTGGCTGAGATCAAAACCCAAGATCTGTCGGTAGATATCGGTGACGCCATTGGCGCTGATCACCGAAACATAAGCGTCAAAATCCTGTTGCAAGGCGTCTTCGCTTTGCAACAGGTAACTTTGCCCCGAAGGTGTGCTGATCTTAAGCGGTAAGTCCATCAGGCTGCGATAGGCGGCAAAATCGCCAGCGATCAGGGCCGCGGTCAGCGCGTCTGCGATCTGATCGAAGGCCCTGATCGGCATGGCTAAAGCCGCTCGATGATGGTGGCCGCGCCCATGCCGCTGGCGATGCAGAGGGTGGCAAGGCCAAGGGTCTTGTCGCTGCGCTCCAGCTCATCCAACAGGGTGCCAATGATAATCGCCCCTGTCGCCCCCAAAGGGTGGCCCATGGCGATCGCACCGCCGTTGACGTTGACAAGCGCAGGGTCGACGTCAAAGGCCTGCTGAAACCGCAGCACCACGGCGGCAAAAGCCTCGTTTACCTCGAAAAGGTCGATGTCCTTGATGCTTAGGCCGCTGTCACGCAGGATCTTTTCTGTCGCAGGCACGGGTCCTGTCAGCATGATGGTGGGGTCCGAGCCGATTTTCGCGGTGGCGCGGATGCGGGCGCGGGGCTTAAGGCCGTGGGCGCGGCCAAATTCAGCATTGCCAATCAGCAAAGCCGCAGCGCCGTCAACGATGCCCGAGGAATTTCCCGCGTGGTGAATATGGTTGATCCGCTCGAGATGCGGGTATTTCATCAGCGCCACCTTATCAAAACCGGGCATGCTTTCGCCAATGTCTTTGAAGGCGGGCTTGAGCGCGCCAAGCGTCTGCATATCGGTCTTGGGGCGCATATATTCGTCATGGGCCAAGATCGGCAGGCCGTTTTGATCGCTGATTTCAATGATGGATTTGGCAAAGCGGTTGTCGGCCCAAGCCGCTGCCGCACGGGCTTGCGATTGCACCGCCAAAGCGTCGGCTTGGTCGCGGGTAAAGCCGTATTGGGTGGCGATGATATCGGCCGAGATGCCTTGCGGCACGAAATAGGTCTTCATCGCCAGCGTTGGGTCGACCGCAATCGCCGCCCCATCCGAGCCCATGGCGACACGGCCCATCATCTCGACCCCGCCGGCGATATAGGCGCGGCCGGCGCCGCCCTTGATCTGATTGGCCGCCAGATTGACCGCCTCCATCCCCGAGGCGCAAAAGCGGTTGATCGCAAGGCCTGGGATCGATTCATCTAGATCAGACAGCAAGACCGCCGAGCGGGCAAGACAGCCGCCCTGTTCGCCCACCTGGGTGACATTGCCCCAGATCACATCTTCGACGGCATGGCCTTCCAGCCCGTTGCGGTCTTTCAGCGCGTTCAGGATCTTGGCCGAAAGCGCCACCGAGGTGAGTTCATGCAAAGAGCCGTCTGCACGGCCTTTGCCGCGCGGCGAGCGGACGGCGTCGTAGATATAGGCATCGGTCATGACGGGCTCCTATGCGCGATCGGAAGGATTGCCGGGCATCAGATCATAGGGATGCTTCCAGCCGGGGGTGGCGGCGATTCGGTCAAGCCAAGCTGCGATGGCAGGCCAGTCGGCGCGGTTAAAGCCAAAGGGTTCGGGATAGTAAAGATAGCCCGCGCAGGACAGATCGGCGATGGTCATCGCCTCGCCCGCGACCCAAGTGCGCTGGGTCAGGTGATCGTTCAGCACCGCGTAGGCGGCTTTCAGGCGGCCTTGCTGAAAGGTGATCACCGCTTCGGGGCGTTTGTCGGCGGGCAGGAAGTTCATCAAAAACCGAGTGTTGCCGATCATGGTCGAGAATTTGTGGTTGTCCCAAAACAGCCAGCGCAGCACCTCGCGGCGCTCGGCTGCGGATTTGCCGCCAAGCTTGCCGGTTTTGGAGGAGATGTAATCGAGGATCACGCCGGATTGCGTCAGTGTGGTCTCGCCATCCAGCAGCACCGGCACCTCGCCCATTTCATTGATCGCCCGGAATTCCGGCGTGCGCGCGCCGCCGTTGAAGAAATCGACATAGATCGGTTCCCAGTCCATATCGGCGAAGGTCAGGGCAAGGGCGCATTTGTAAGCATTGCCGGATTCGCCAAAGCAGTAGAGTTTTGCGGTCATGAACGGTGGTCCTTTGAGACTGCGGTCGGAGCGAGGGTTTCACACCCTCGCGCTCCCGTGGGATATTTTTAGACAGATGAAACGGTTATTTACGGCTTTCGAGTTCGGCATTGAACAGGCGCAGGCGGTGGGTGAGATTGTCGTGATGGATGACGCTGCTGTAGTTTTCAAACAGAAAGGACAGTGCTTCGCCCTCGTCCAGACCGGCCTCGCGCGCGAAGGTTTTCAGGCGGCGGTAGCCGTCTTCGGTCATGGCGACCGGAAAGCGACGGGTGAGGCGAAAGCGTTTTGGCATGGCGGTCCTCTCTGAATTTAGGGCAGCTTAGAACGCCGCTTCGGGCAAAGCCATCACTGGATCGGCGCCGCTTTCGATGCGGGCGAGATGCAGCGCAGTCGCGGGAAGCTGACGCGTCATATAATAGCGCGCGGTGATCAGCTTGGCATTGTGGAAATCGGGGTCTGTGGTGGCCGCAAGCGCGGCTTTGGCGATTTTGGCCCACATCAGGCCCAAGCAGGTATGGCCCATCATCAGCATGAAATCATAGGATCCTGCCAGCGCGGCATTGGGATTTTTTGCCGCTTGGGACATGAAGAACATTGCGGCGGCCTGCACGTCTTTGGAGGCTTTTTTCAGCGGTTCAAGATAGGGCGACATCTGCGGGTCATCGGCGTTTTGCTTGAGGAAGGTTTTGATCAGATCAAAGAAGGCCATGACATGCTTGCCGCCGTCTTGCGCTAATTTGCGGCCAACCAGATCCAGCGCTTGCACGCCGTTTGCGCCTTCGTAGATTTGGGCGATGCGGGCGTCGCGGACAAATTGCGACATCGGGTTATCCTCGATATAGCCGTGGCCGCCCCAGATTTGCTGGGCCTGCACCGCCGTCTCGAAGCCGCGGTCGGTGAGAAAGCCTTTCAGCACCGGGATCAGCAGTGACACCAGGCCTTCGGCATCGGCGTCCTTGTTGCGCACCGAGGCGTCGATCATCTGAGCGGACCAGAAGGTGAAAGCGCGCGCGCCTTCGACAAAGGATTTCTGATCCATCAGGCTGCGGCGAATATCGGGGTGAACGATCAGCGCATCGGCTGGGCCTGTGGGGTTTTGCACCCCTGTCACGGCGCGCCCTTGCAGGCGGTCGCGGGCATAGGCTGCGGCATTTTGATAGGCGGCTTCGGCCACGGCATAGCCTTGCAGGCCGACGCCAAGGCGGGCTTCGTTCATCATGGTGAACATCGCGCGCATGCCTTTGTGCAGATCGCCCAGCAGGTAGCCGGTGGCGCCGTCATAGTTCATCACGCAGGTGGCATTGCCGTGGATGCCCATTTTGTCTTCGATCTTACCGACCGAGACGGCGTTGCGCGCGCCCAAGCCGCCATCGGCACCGACCAGCAGCTTTGGTACGATAAACAGCGAAATCCCCTTGGTGCCTTCGCCGCCACCCGGGGCTTTGGCCAGCACAAGGTGGATGATGTTTTCGGCCAGATCGTGATCGCCGGCCGAGATAAAGATCTTGGTGCCGGTGATCTTATAGCTGCCGTCGTCTTGCGGTTCGGCGCGGGTGCGCATCAGGCCAAGATCGGTGCCGCAATGCGGTTCGGTCAGGTTCATCGTGCCTGTCCAATCGCAAGAGATCAGCTTGGGCAGATAGGTTTGCTTTTGTGCCTCTGTGCCGTGGGTGTGGATCGCCGAATAGGCGCCATGGGTCAGGCCTTGGTACATGTTAAAGGCCATATTGGCCGAAACGAAAATCTCGCCCACCGCGGTGCCCATCAGATAGGGCAGGCCTTGGCCGCCATAGGCAGGGTCGCAGTCAAGCGCTGTCCAGCCGCCGTCTTTCATCGCGGCAAAGGCGGCTTTAAAGCCTTTGGGCGTGCGCACGACACCGTTTTCCAGCGCGCAACCCTCGCGGTCGCCGCTGGCGTTCAGCGGGGCGAGCAGATCGCTGGCAACCTTGCCCGCCTCTTCCAAAACGGCGGCGGTGAAGGCTTCGTCCAGATCCGCGTAGCCTGCGATTTCGCTGGCGCTGACGTTCAGCACCTGATGCAGCAGGAATTGCATGTCTTTGACGGGGGCTGTGTAGCTGGGCATGGGCTGTCCTATTCTGCGGTTGTGCGGAAGGCGGCAAGAGTGGCTGCGACGCCGCGCATTTCGGTTTCAAGGTCATGGATGGCAAGGCTGAGTTCGGCGGCCTGCGCCTTCATCTGGGCGATACGGTCTTGCGCCAGTTGATAGGTGCGTTGCAGTTGCCCCTGATTGCTGCCGTTGTGATCATACATATCCAGCAATTGCCGGATGTCTTCGAGGCTGAAGCCAAAGCGTTTGCCGCGCAAAATCAGCTGCAAGCGGGCGCGGTCTTTGCGGGTATAAAGGCGTTTAGAGCCCTGCCGGATTGGGGTCAGCAGCTCTTTTGCTTCGTAAAACCGCAGGGTGCGCGGGGTGACATTATGGGTGTCGCACATTTGCCTGATGGTCAAAGTATCGGTCATGCCAGCATCCTTCAGCAGGCCCACTCTGGAGCCGTTAGGATACTATATGTGTCAGGTTGACGTTAACGTAAATGTAACGTCGCGTCATTCTGGCAGATGACGTCGGGTCGGGCGGAAAACCGCCCTAGGTCTGCGGCGGTAGCTTGGCCAGATCTGCCACGGCGGTGTCGCGCAGGGCGCGCAGATCGGCAATGGCGGCGGAAAGCGCCTCTTGTTGCTGGCTTAGGGCCTGCAACTGACGGTCGGCCATGGCGACCCATTCTTGCAGCTGCGGCTGGGTGCCCTTTTGCTGATAGATCATCAGCCATTGCCGGATCTCTTCCAGACTAAATCCAAAGCGGCGGCCGCGCAGGATCAGGGTCATGCGGGCAACCTCGCGCGGGGTATAAAAGCGCGCGCGGCCATCTTTTTCGGGAGCAAGCAGCTCGATATATTCGTAATAGCGCAGGGTGCGCGGGGTGACGTCGAAACGCGCGCACATCTCTTTAAAGCTTAGGCGGCTGTCGGTCATGCTGGGTTCCTTTGGGCGCAGACTAGGCTGGCGCTTGGGCAGGCGCAAGATTTCCCTGTCGGGGTCTTGCGCTTTGGCGGCTGCAAGGGATTATGGCGGCATGGAAAACAGGTTGAAATTCGCGCGTCAGTTCACAGCGGCCTTGCCCCATGCGGCGGCTTTGGCGATGGAGCTTACGGAATTGGGGGCGGGCACGGCGACGATGGTGATGCCATGGGATGCGCGGCTGGTCGGCGATCCGGCCACGGGGGTGCTGCATGGTGGCGCTGTCTCGGCGCTGATGGACACTGCCAGCGGCACCGCGGTGATGAGCCATCCGGCGGCACCGATTTCGACCGCGACTTTGGATTTGCGGATTGATTACATGCGGCCCGCGACCCCGGGGCAAAGCATTGTGGCCAAAGCAGAATGTCATCACGTTACCCAGACCGTGGCTTTCGTGCGGGTGACGGCCTATGACGACGATCAAAGCCGACCTGTGGCGATGGCCGCAGGCGCCTTTGCCATTCAGCGCAGCAGCGGGGCTGGGATATGAGCGCGCAGGAAGAGCAGATCTTGGCGGCTTTGGTGCGTGATGTGCCCTATATTCAGTTTCTGGGCATCGAATTTTGTTTGCAAGAGGCGGGGGTTTTGGCCAGCTTGCCGTTTCAGCCGATGCTGATTGGTAACCCCTCGGTGCCCGCCCTGCATGGCGGGGTGACGGCGGCGTTTTTAGAGGTGACGGCGCTGATCAGCCTGACCTATGCCAGCCTGTTGCCCGAAATCGCGGCAGGGCGCATTGATCTCAAGGACGCGGCACCCGTCTTGCCGAAAACCATCAACTTTGGCGTCGATTATCTGCGCAGCGGTCAGGCCAAGCCCGCCTTTGCGCGCGCAAGCGTGAACCGGATTGGGCGGCGCTATGCCAGCGTGCAGGTCGAGGCCTGGCAAGAGGATGCGACGCGGCCCTTTGCGCTGGGCTCGGGGCGGTTTTTGATGGCGGGGGCTGCGGCATGACAGCGATCACCCATGCGCGGGTGTTGCGGATTGCGCTGCCGATTGTGATTTCCAACGCGACGATACCGCTGCTGGGTGCGGTCGATACGGCGGTGATTGGTCAGATCGGGCAGGCCGCCCCCTTGGCCGCCGTCGGCCTTGGCGCGATGATCTTGGCGACGTTTTACTGGATCTTTGGCTTTTTGCGGATGTCGACTTCGGGGCTTGCTGCCCAAGCGATGGGGGCGGGCGACAGGGTCGAGCGCGACGCGGTCTTGCTGCGTGCTTTGATGATCGGGGCGGCGGCAGGGCTGATCCTGGTGGGCTTGCAAGGCGCGCTGTTTGGCGCAGCGCTTTGGGTCGCCCCTGCCAGCGCCGAGGTCGAGGCCGCAGCGCGGCTCTACTTGAGCATTCGGATTTGGGGCGCGCCTGCGACAGTGATGCTTTATGCGGTTACAGGCTGGCTGATTGCGGCCGAGCGCACTCGGGCGGTGTTGCTGTTGCAACTGGTGCAAAACGGGCTGAACGTTGGGCTGGATATGCTGTTTGTGCTGAAGCTGGGCTGGGGCATCGCCGGGGTGGCGCAGGCAACTTTGATCGCGGAATATTCGGGGCTTTTGCTGGGGCTGTGGCTGTTGCGCGCGGTGTTTGGGCCGCAGCTTGGCGCGGCGCTGGCACGGCTGCGCGACCCGATGGCGCTGCGCAAGATGTTTGGCGCCAGCCGCGACATCATGCTGCGCTCGGTTCTGCTGCAACTGTCGTTCACCAGTTTCATCTTTTTGGCGGCGGGCTTTGGCGATGTGACCTTGGCGGCCAATCATGTGCTGATGCAGTTTCTAGAGATCACCGCCTATGGCTTGGATGGCTTTGCCTTTGCCGCCGAAACGCTGGTGGGCCAAGCGGTGGGCGCGCGGGCGGTGGGGCAATTGCGCCGAGCGACGGCGGTTTCGATGCAGTTGGGGCTGGCGGGGGCTGCGGTCTTGGCGCTGATCTTTGCGCTGGCCGGAGCGCCAATTATCGCGCTGATGACCACGGCCCCGGATGTGCGGGCCGAGGCCGCGATTTATCTGCCCTGGCTTGCGATTGCGCCTTTGGTCGGGGTGGGGTCTTGGATTTATGACGGCGTCTATATTGGCGCGCTGCGCACCCAAGCCATGCTGCGGGCGATGGCGGTTTCGGTGGCCTGCTATGTCGCGGCCTTGCTGGTTTTGGTGCCCTTGGCGGGCAATCACGGGCTTTGGGGCGCGCTGATGGTGCTGAACCTGATGCGGCTGGTGACACTGCGGCGCGGTTTTCCGGCCTTGGCGCAGGCTTTGGGATGACCTGAGCGGGGGGGCCTGCGCGCGGGGCATCGAGCCCCCCGCGCAGGCTTTGGCGCGCGGCCTTAGCGGCGCATATAGCGGAAACCGGCGGAGGCGGCCCAGCCGGCAAAGGCGGCGAGCAGCAATGAAATCACACCATAAAGCAAGGGTTGCTCATGCGCGAGATTGAACAGATCTCGCTCCATCCCCGCCTTGCGCACGCCGATATAGCGGTCTTGGCGGTCGATGACCTGACCACCGCGCAGAATAAACAGCCGCACTTTGTAATTGCCATCGCTGAGGTTGGCGGGCAGTTCGACATCGGCGCGAAACAGGGTTTCTTGCAGCAACTGCACCCGCCCGATAGCGATGTGATAGCGGTCTTCATTCATGCGGATGCGTTTGAGCGCTTCGACGAAATCGGGGGAATCGGCGGCCTCGGCGGTGATGCCAATGGCGCGGATCACTTGCGGCAGGCTGATGCGATAGCGCAGATCATCGGTATGCGACAGAATCTCGGTAAAGGGGCCAGTGGTGGCGACCGCGTAAAAGCTGGGGGCCGAGCTGATGGTGACGGCGGATTGGTTGATCCAGATGCCCGCGACCTTTTCCTTGCGCCGCAGCACCAAGGGTTGCGCTGGCCCTTCGACGGTGACGATCACCTCGAGCCTTGGGCCTTCGGGAGGGGGCGCGGTGCGTTTCACGGCACCATAGATCAAGATATTTGACCCGTCGTAATTGGCTGTAATCTCGACCCGATTTTGGCTGAGGCCGGTGACGATCTGTTCCTCGGCGCCGGTCAGCTGTGGCAGGCTGGCAAGGGCCAGAGCGAGAGGCAGCGTCAGAGCCCAAAGCCGCCTCATGGCAGCACCAAAGGCGTAATCGAGAACAGCTCGGCCGGTTGCAGCAGCAGATCCAATGCGATCTTGAAGCAGACCGAGATCACCAAAAGCGCGAGCAGAATGCGCAGCTGTTCGGCTTGCAGCCGTGTCGAGACCAAAGCCCCGATCTGCGCGCCGATCACGCCGCCGACGATCAGCAGCAGAGCCAGCACCATATCGACGGTCTGGCTGTTGACCGCATGCATCAGGGTGGTGAAGCCGGTGGTAAAAATAATCTGAAACAGCGAGGTGCCAACGACAACGCGGGTGGGCACGCCCAGCAGATAAATCATTGCAGGCACAAGGATAAAGCCGCCGCCAACCCCCATACAGGCTGATAGCAGACCCACCAACGCTCCAATCAGCAGGGGAGGGATGATCGAGACATAAAGGCCCGAGACACGAAACTTCATCTTGAATGGCAAGCGGTGCGCCCAAGTGTGGACATGCGAGCGTCGCACCGGCATCGCCACGCCCTGCTTGCGGTTGCGCAGAATGCTGCGCAGGCTTTCGACAAACATCAGCCCGCCGATCAGCCCCAGAAACAGCACATAAGACAGCTGCACAAACAGGTCAATCTGGCCAAGTGCCGTCATCCAAGCAAAGACCTGCACGCCGATGAACGAGCCGATCAACCCGCCGATCAACAGCACCATGCCCATGCGAAAATCGACGCCGCGACGCTTCATCTGCACCAACATGCCCGAGATCGACGAGGCAACGACTTGATTGGCCCCCGTGGCCACAGCAACCCCTGCGGGCACACCAATGAACAGCAAAAGTGGCGTGATCAGAAAGCCGCCGCCAACGCCAAACATGCCGGATAAAAAGCCGACGATTCCGCCCAAGCCCAACAGAAGAAAGGCGTTGATCGAAACCTCGGCGATGGGGAGGTAAATCTGCATGGCCGCGGGCCTAGTGAAAGTGTGGCTTTCCCTAGGGATGCGGGGTTTTTCGCAGCTTGTCAAACCCTTGCATGATCTAAATCGCCTGACGCAGGAAATGCCGCAGAACCTGTTCCAGTTTCGCCGCACCTATGGGGGCCATAGCTTTGGTGTGTTCGTGGCTGATCTGTTCGTCAGACATGCCGGCGGCCATATTGGTGATGGTGGAAATGGCGGCAACCCGCAGACCCAGAAACCGTGCCAAGATTACCTCGGGCACCGTGGACATGCCGACAGCATCGCCACCCAGAATTTTGATGGCGCGAATTTCAGCGGGGGTTTCAAACGAGGGGCCCGAGTACCAAGCATAAACGCCTTCGGGCAGCGCCACCCCCACCGCCGCTGCGCTGGCGCGCAGGGCTGCGCGCAGATCTGCATCATGCGCCGTGGTCATCGGCACAAAGCGGGCGTCGGTTTTCTCGCCGATCAGCGGATTAAGGCCGGAGAAATTGATGTGATCGCTGAGCAGCATCAGATCACCCGGGCGCATATCAGGGCAGAGCGAGCCTGCGGCATTGGTGGCGATAAGTTGGCTGGCCCCCAGCGCCTTGAGCAGGCCAAGCGGCAGGCGCATCGCGGCGGCGTTGCCGTTCTCGTAGTAATGCTCGCGCGCGCCAAAGACCGCGACGCGGCGGCCTTCCAGCGTGCCGATCACCAGATTTGGGTTATGGCCCGAGACCCCGACATGGGGAAAGCCCGGCAGATCGGCATAGGGGATCGCCACACCCTCGACCGCGTCTGCCAGATGGCCAAGGCCGGAGCCGAGGATCAGGCCAAGCTCGATCGGGGCGGATCCTGCGCGGGCGTGCACAAGCTGGGTGAGGGCGACGATTTGGTCTGACATCGAGTGGTCCTTGAGTGGTGGGGACGGGGGTTTCACACCCCCGCGGCCCTTTGGGCCTGCCCCCGTGGGATATTTGCGCCAAGATGAAAGCAGCGGGCGTTAGCGTTCTTTGACATAGGGTTCGCCGCCTGCGCGTGGCGGGATGGATTTGCCGATGAAGCCTGCCACGGCGATGACGGTGAGGATATAGGGCAGGGCATCGAGGAAGGAGCCGGAGATTTTCACATGGGTGACGGCTTCGACCACATCGGGGCGCAGGGCGAGGGCTTGGAAAAAGCCAAACAGCATGGTGGCGCCCAAGGCGGGCAGGGCACGCCATTTGGCAAAGATCAGGGCGGCAAGGGCGATATAACCACGGCCTGCGGTCATCTCGCGGCCAAAGCCTGCTTGCAGGGCGGTGGCCATATAGGCACCGGCAAGGCCGCAGAGCACGCCGGTGATAAAGAGCGCGGCATAGCGCATGCGCACCACCGAGACGCCGGCAGTATCGAGGGCAGCGGGGTTTTCGCCCGCCGCGCGCAGGCGCAGGCCAAAGCGGGTGCGGTTGAGCAGCCACCACGACAGGGGCACGGCGGCGAAGGCTGCATAGACGAGGATGGAATGGCCCGAGATCACTTGGGCGTAAAGCGGGCCAAGCAAGGGCAGGTCTTTCAGCGCCTCGGCAAAGGGCAGATCAATCGGGTTAAAGCGGGCATCGCCAGCAAGGGCAGGGGTGCGCCCGCCTTGTTTGAACAGGGCTTGGGCGATCAGCACTGTCAGCCCCGAGGCCAGAAAGTTCAGCGCCACGCCGGAAATCAGCTGATTGCCTTTGAAGGTGATCGAGGCAAGCCCGTGCAGGGCGGAGAACAGCAGCGAGGCCACAATGCCAGCGCCAAGCCCGATCCAAGCAGAGCCTGTCATGAAGGCGACGGTGGCTGCGGCCATGGCTGCGGCCAGCATCTTGCCTTCCAGTCCGATGTCAAACACGCCAGAGCGTTCGGAAAACAGGCCCGCAAGGCAGGCCAGCAGCAAAGGCGTGCCAAGCCGGACCGTGGAGCCAAGGATCTGCATCAGGGTATCATAATCCATCAGGCTGTCCTTTTCTTGCCAAGGCTGAAGGCCCATGCCAGCAACATCCGCACCATTTGATCCAAGGCTCCGGTAAACAGGATCACCAGACCCTGCACCACCAGCCGCATTTCCAGCGGGATCGTGGTGTGCAGGCCAAGCGCCGCGCCGCCTTGATAGAGAAAGCCGAACAGGATCGCCGCCAGAAACACCCCAATCGGGTGATTGCGCCCCATCAGCGCCACGGCGATGCCGATAAAGCCGGCACCCTCGGCCGAGTTTTGCAGCAATCTGCCCGAGGCCCCCATCACATTGTTGATCGCCATCAGCCCCGCGAGCCCGCCCGAGATCAGCATGGCGATCATGGTGATCTTGACCGGATTGATACCGGCATAGCGCGAGGCGGCTTCGGATTTGCCAAAGGCGCGGATCTGGTAGCCAAGCCTTGTGCGCCACAGCAGCGCCCAGACCGCAAAGCAGGCGGCAATGGCGATAAACAGTGTCACATTGGCGGGCACGTTGGAATACATCTGGATGCCCGCCTTGGTCAGCTTGGGCGTGCCGTCAGCGTTCCAGCGCGCGAACAGCTCGCGCAGCATGGGGATGTCAGAGAGGGCGGGCAAATGCGTGCCGGCTGGGAACTTTGCCGTAGCAGGGTCTTGTTGGCCCGGCGGGCGCAGCACATCGACCAGCATATAGATGATAAAGGCCGCGCCGATATAGTTGAACATGATCGTGGTGATCACGATATGGCTGCCGCGTTTGGCTTGCAGATAGGCCGGAATCGCCGCCCAAGCCGCGCCAAAGGCCGCCCCGCCAAGGCTGGCCGCCAAGAGGGCCAAGGTCCAATGCGGCCAAGGCAGTGCAAGGCAGACCAGCGCCACGCCAAGCCCCCCCAGCTGCGCCTGCCCCTCGCCGCCGATGTTGAACAGGCCCGCGTGAAAGGCCACTGTCACCGCAAGGCCGGTGAACATAAAGCTGGTGGCATAGTAAAGCGTATAGCCCCAGCCATTGGCCGAGCCAAAAGCCCCATCGACCATGATCGAGATCGCCTCGACCGGACTTTGCCCGATTGACAGCAGCACCAGCGCCGAGACAATCGCCGCCAGCACAAGGCTGATCAGCGGCACCAGAACGATATCGGCCCATTGTGGCAGCTTTGTCATGGCTTAGGCCTTCCCCGCGACACCGGCCATCATCAGGCCAAGCGCGCGCTCGTTGGTGGTTTCTGGATCGGCAAAGCCCATGATCTGGCCGTCAAACATCACCGCAATGCGGTCCGACAGGCTGAGGATTTCGTCCAGCTCGACCGAGACCAGCAGCACCGCTTTGCCCGCATCGCGCAGCGCCACGATCTGTTTGTGAATGAACTCAATCGCGCCGATATCGACGCCGCGGGTGGGTTGACCGATCAGCAACAGGTCGGGGTCTTGTTCGATTTCGCGCGCCACGACCAGCTTTTGCTGATTGCCGCCCGAAAAATGTTTGGCCGCAAGCGCAGGGATCGGTGGGCGCACATCAAAGGTGGCCATTTTCGCCGCCGTATCGGCGCGCAGGGCCTCGTTATCCATGAAAAGCCGGTTCTTTTGGTATTTCGCATCGTTGTGATAGCCAAAAGCGGTGTTTTCCCAAGCCGCGAAATCCATGATCAGGCCCAGATGCTGGCGGTCTTCGGGCACATGCGCGATGCCAGCCTCGCGCCGACTTTGGCCATTGGCCTGCGGGCCTGACAGCGGCAGCACTTGCCCCTTGAGCGTGATCACGCCCGTGGCCGCGCCAAAGCCGCCCAAGGCTTCCAGCAGTTCGGATTGACCATTGCCCGACACGCCTGCGATGCCAAGGATTTCGCCGGCACGAATGTCAAAGCTGATGCCTTTCAGCCGTTCCACCCCGTGTTCGTCGCGCATATGCAGATCTTGCACCGAAAGCACCACCTCGCCGGGGGTTGCGGGCTTTTTCTCGACCTCGAGCAGCACTTTGCGGCCCACCATCAGCTCGGCCAGCGACTCGGGCGTGCTTTCGGCGGTTTTCACTGTGTCGACCATCGTGCCGCGCCGCATCACCGAGACGTTGTCGGTGGTCTCCATGATCTCGCGCAGTTTGTGGGTGATCAGGATGATGGTTTTGCCCTGCGCTTTCAGCCCGCGCAGGATGCGAAACAGATGGTCAGCCTCATCCGGGGTCAGCACGCCGGTGGGTTCGTCCAAGATCAGGATATCGGCCTGACGATAAAGCGCCTTCAGGATTTCGACCCGCTGTTGATGGCCGACCGACAGATCTTGGATCAGCGCATCGGGATGCACATCCAGCTCGTATTCGCGCGACAAATCCATCAGCACTTTGCGCGCTTTGGTCAGGCTTGCGTTCAACAAGGGGCCGTCTTCGGCGCCCAGAATGACGTTTTCCAGCACGGTAAAGTTCTGCACCAGCTTGAAATGCTGAAACACCATGCCGATACCGGCGCGAATGGCGGCTTGGCTGTCAGGAATAATGGTGGGCTGGCCGTTGATAAAAATCTGGCCCGCGTCGGCTTTGTAAAAGCCGTAAAGGATCGACATCAGGGTGGATTTGCCCGCGCCGTTTTCGCCGATGATGCCGTGGATCGTGCCTTTGGCGACCGAGATATTGATATCGCGGTTGGCCTGCACAGTCCCAAAGGCCTTGGAGATGCCTTTCAGCTGAATAGCGGCTTGGGTCATCGGCTTTCTCCTGCGGCGGGGCCGCTAAAAAAACCGGCCGCGCAGATTGCTCTGCGCGGCCAGCTTTGGTTTGGTCAGATCAAAACTCTGCCGCAGGGCACATGTTGTCGGTGCGGTAGTCATGCACGACCAGCTCGCCCGATTTGATCTTGTCAGCGGCGGCGTCGACCGCGGCTTTCATCTCTGGGGTGACCAGTGCTGCGTTGTTGTCATCCATCGCATAGCCAACGCCATCTGCTTTCAGATCAAGCGTTTGCGTGGTGGTGTCCAGCGCATCGCCTGCCTTCATCGAGTTATAGACGGCCACATCAACGCGCTTGAGCATCGAGGTCAGCACTTTGCCGGGGAACAGGTAGTTCTGGTTGCTGTCAACGCCCACCGACAGGATGCCTTCGTCAGCCGCTGCTTGCAGAACGCCAACACCGGTGCCGCCAGCCGCCGCGAAAATCACATCAGAACCTTGGGCCTTTTGCGCCTTGGCCAGTTCCGCGCCCTTGACCGGATCGTTCCAAGCCGCAGGGGTGGTGCCGGTCATCGACGAGATGAAGGTGACATCAGGCTTCACAGCCTTGGCACCCTGCGCATAGCCACAAGCAAAGTTGCGGATCAGCGGAATGTCCATGCCGCCGATAAAGCTGACGGTGCCGGTTTTCGACGCCATCGCCGCCATCATGCCAACCAGATACGAACCTTCATGTTCGGAAAAGCCGATGGTCAGCACGTTTGGATGCGCAGCAGGGTCGACCCAGCCGTCGATGGTGACGAATTTGGTGTCAGGGAAATCAGCCGCCACAGCCGCGATTGGGTCAGACATGCCAAAGCCGGTGGTGACGATCGGGTTTGCACCCTCTTCGGCCAAAGACCGCAGCGCCTGCTCGCGCTGGGCTTCGTTCTGCATTTCCAGCTCTTTATAGGTGCCGCCGGTTTCTTTCGCCCATTTCTCGGCGCCGTTGAAAGCTGCCTCGTTAAAGGATTTGTCGAATTTGCCGCCAAGGTCATAAATGATTGCGGGCTCTGCACTTGCAAGGCCTGCGGTCAGTGCCAGCGTTGCCGCAGCACCCATCAGGTTTTTCATCAGGGTCATGGTCGTCTCCCGTTAGGTTTATCGGTGCCGCCCTCTGCAAGGCCGCCTTTTGGCAGCCATCGCGGGCAGTTCGTAGGCGATTTAGGACAGTGCTTTGCCAGAGGGTCAATAGGAATCTGGCGGCGGCGGGGCGCGCGCGCATCTGGTGCTGAAAATTAGATCACTTGGTCGGTAATTGGTATCGTTCCGGTCTTTAAAGGCGACAGGTCAGAACCAGAGCATCCAGCCGATCCCCCTCGGGTGTTTGGTAATAGGCGCGGCGTTTGCCTTGCAGTTCAAAGCCTTTGGCGGCGTAAAGCCGCTGCGCGGGCAGATTCGCGGCCGAGACCTCAAGAAAGGCTGATTCGGCCCCGCGCGCCATGGCTTCGGCCAGGAAAGCCGCGACCAGACGGCCACCGATGCCGCGGTTGCGGGCCTCTGGGGCGACGGCAAGGGTCAGCAGTTCGGCCTCGCCCGCGACGGCGCGGCCAAGCAAGAACCCCTGCGGCTCGCTCAGCACAAAGGCAAAAGCGCTGTCCAGCGTGGCGGTGATATCGGCGGCAGACCAAGGGCGCGGGGTGACAAAGCAGGCGGCATGAATCGCTGCCATCTCGGCGGCTGTCATAGCGCTGCGTCAAGAATGCGCGGCGGCGGGTCAGACGGCGGGGCTGCATCCGCGCCGCGCAGATAAAACGGCGCAGGGCGTGGCTGCGGGCTGGCGCTGCGGCTGGCGGCAATGCGGGCAATCGCCTCGACCAAGGGCATGACCTCGGGCAGACCTTCGCAGCCGGTGCCGGTTTGCGGGCCGGTGATTGGGTCGCTGGCAGGCTCAAGAGATGCGGGCAGCGGCCCCGCAGCGGTAAAGCTTTGCACATAGACATCGCCGCGCCGCGCGTCTTCGACCACGGTGATCGGCAGCGGATGGCCAAAGGCTGTGGCCTCAAGCCGTGTGACGCCAATCGCAGGGATGCCCAACCCCAGCGCAAGCCCGCGCGCGGTGGCAACCGAGATGCGAACCCCGGTAAAATTGCCCGGCCCCGTGCCCACGGCAATCGCTGTCAGATCAGACCATTGCAGCCCCTGTGACGCCAGCAGTTCGGTCAGCAAAGGCACCAAGCGTTCGGCTTGGCCCTTGTCCATCGGCTCGATTTGCAGCGTTATCTTGCCATCGCATAGCAAAGCGGCGGCGCATTGCGCCGCCGATGTGTCAAAGGCCAAAATCGTCTCAGGCCGCAACGGGACGCACCTCTAGCACCTCTGGGATATAGTGGCGCAGCAGGTTCTCGATGCCCATTTTCAGCGTCAGGGTAGACGAGGGGCAGCCGGCGCAAGCGCCCTTCATATGCAGATAGACCACGCCACGGTCAAAGCCGTGAAAGGTGATGTCGCCGCCATCTTGCGCCACGGCGGGGCGGACGCGGGTATCAAGCAACTCTTTGATTTGACGCACGATGTCTTCGTCAGGGCCATCATGGGCGGCATGGGCTGCTTGCGATTCGCCTTCCATCACGGCGGCGCCAGACTGGAAATGCTCCATAATCGCGCCCAGGATTGCGGGCTTGATATGCTGCCATTCGGCGGCTTCGGCCTTGGTCACGGTGATGAAATCGGCGCCAAAAAACACCCCCGCCACTTGCCCGGTTGCAAAGATGCGCTTGGCCAGCGGCGATTTTTCCGCAGCCTCAAGGCTGGGGAAATCGGCGGTGCCAAGGTCAAGCACGCTTTGCCCCGGCAGGAATTTCAGCGTGGCTGGGTTTGGTGTGGATTCGGTCTGGATGAACATGGTCTTTTTCTCCGACTATTCCAGTCGGGTATGCGCTTGCTGCGCCGGTAAGTCAAGTTTGGAGCTATTCTAAAACGCGGATCACGCCGCGTCGTAATAGCCATACATCAGATCAAGCGCCGAAGCGGCGGGCTTGGCCAGTGCAGGTTTTGCCGCAGGCGCAGGGGTGAAATAGGCCAAGACAGGCTCGGCAGCGGCGGGGACGGCGGGCATAGCTGTGACAGGTTTCATCGTGCAACTCCGGTTCGTCCTCCCTGACGCAGGTTTACCACGCCACCGCACCCCCGCGACAGCGAAATGCGTCCCTTGCCCAAGGCGCGGGGCGCATAGCCGCCTTGCAAAGCGCGGCCTTGGCGGCGTCAGGTGATGGCTTCCAACCGCTCTTTTGACATATCCCCCGGCACGATGGTCAGCGGCACCGGCAAGTTGCCAGAACTGCGGGTCATCTGCGTCACCAGCGGACCGGGGCCGGATTTATCGGTGCCAGCCCCCAGCACCAAGACCCCGACCGAGGGGTCGTCGTTCACTTGCGCCAAAATCTCGGTCACCGCATCGCCTTCGCGGATGATCAGCTCGGGGTTTATGCCCTGCTTGTCACGCATCCATTTGGCAAAAACCTCGAAATGCGCTTCGATCCGCTCGCGGGCTTCGGCGCGCATCAGATCGGCGATGCCGATCCAGTGCTGAAATTCCTCGGGCGAGATGATCGACAAGATCTGCACCCCAGCGCCGGTATTCGCGGCGCGCAGAGCAGCATAGCGCATCGCATTCAGGCATTCGCGGCTGTCATCAAGAACCACCAAAAACTTACGCATTTAACTCTCCCCTATCGGCGCGATCATGGCGCTAAGGCGTTGCGAAGGCAAGGGAGTGTTGGGCGGATGCAGGCGGGGTGTGGGGGTGTTTGTGGGGGGGGCTGTTCAGGCTGTCGCTGCACCAACGTTTGATTGGGGGGCATTTTTAAGGAAGGGTGGTTTTTCAACCGCTGAAAGTCCCATCGTCGATCCTCATGGTCAGGCTGCGCCATGACTGTAGCGCTGGAAAAAGTCAGCTTTCGCACCTTTTCCTCAACGGCTGTTTCCGCTTTTGTTGGTTCTAGTCGAACGGTGATACCATCACCGCCACTGAAGCTTGTTTGAGGAACCTTATTATATGATTGGCTACATCAGCGTTGGTGCAGACGACATGCCGCAGGCAGAACGCTTCTACTCGGCGTTTCTGCCGTCACTTGGCTACCGTCTCGAAGAGTATCATGGCGACCTGAGCTACATCCTGGCTGAAAAGCAGGGCGTGCCTTCTGGTCAACCAGATTTCTACGTCAAGTCCCCCTTCAATGGGCAATCGGCTTCATCTGGGAATGGCGTTATGGTTGCGTTTCAGGCGCAGTCGCAAAAACAAGTTCGTGACCTACACGCCGCCGGACTTGCGGCAGGCGGCTCTGACGAAGGCGGGCCCGGTTTTCGAGCTTCCTATGGGCCGCATTTCTATGTCGGTTACCTTCGTGATCCACAAGGAAACAAGGTCGCGCTGTTCTCAAGCAACCCGAGTGAACCTTGCCGCGACGGATAATGCCACGATAAGTGCTCGTGAGGACCGCAGCATCAAAAAGTGCGGACCCTTTCCCGCCTTTCGCGGCATAATAGATGAGCGGCTGCTTCAGGAAACTGCACCTGGTTCCAAAACTCTTGTTTTTGAAACAGGTGCAACCCTCACCGCCTTGACCCCAAACCGCTGCCGCCCTCCTAAGCCTGCGTTGCCGCCCATTGCAT
>NZ_DAIPZF010000039.1:0-27695 GCF_036782355.1 Cypionkella sp. | reverse complement strand
TCGCCCGATACCTACACCCCGCCCGATCCGCCAAAATAGCCAGCTACAGCTGTCGTTACAGATAAACGACGCATCAGCGACGCGGGACCCACAGCGTCAAACCTCGCCTTTTCCGTCGCCCCTCTTGCAAGCGCGGGTCGCAGGGGCGATATGTGAGGGGGACCAAAGGGGTGAAATCATGGCGCTGCCGACGCGGGAACAGGCGAAATATTGGGGCGGCGCTTTGCTGCTGTTTTTCGTGATGTTGTGGTTCTTGGGCGGGGTGATGCTGCCCTTTATCATCGGCTCGGCGATTGCCTATTTTCTGGATCCTATCGCCGATCGGCTCGAGCGGCTGGGGCTTAGCCGCGCGGCGGCGACCACGGTGATCACCTTGCTTGCCTTGATGGTTGTGGTGGTTGTGGTGCTGGCGCTGATCCCGACGCTGATCAAGCAGACCACGGCGCTGATCAACGCGGCGCCCGAAATTGCGCAGCGTTTACAGATGTTTCTGGTCGAGCGCTTTCCGCAGCTGACCGATAGCACCTCGACGATACGGCAGTCTTTGGCCGAAATTGGTGCCGCGATCCAAGCCAAGGGGGCCAGCCTTGCGCAGGGGGTGATCTCGTCGGCGCTGAGCCTTCTGTCGGCGCTTTTGTATATTGTGGTGGTGCCGGTGGTGGCATTTTACATGCTGCTGGATTGGGACCGGATGATCACGCAGATTGATCAGATGCTGCCGCGCGATCACGCGCCAACGGTGCGCCGTTTGGCTAATGAAATCAATGCGGTGCTGTCGGCCTTTGTGCGCGGTCAGATGACGGTTTGCCTGACGCTTGGCAGCTATTACGCGGTGGCGCTGATGGCGGCAGGGCTGCAATTCGGGCTTTTGGTGGGGGCGGTTGCGGGGGCGATCACCTTTATTCCATACGTCGGCGCGCTGGTGGGCGGGGTGCTGGCAATTGGCTTGGCGCTGTTCCAGTTCTGGGGCGATTGGCTGTCAATTGGGCTGGTTGCCGCGATCTTTGGCTTGGGGCAGTTTTTGGAAGGCAACGTGCTGACGCCGCGTCTGGTGGGCAAATCGGTGGGCCTGCATCCGGTGGTGCTGATGCTGGCGCTGGCGATCTTTGGGTCTTTGTTCGGCTTTGTCGGGCTGTTGGTGGCGGTGCCGGTCTCGGCGGCGATTGGGGTGCTGACCCGATTTGCGCTGGGGCATTACCAAACCAGTCTGCTTTACACCGGTCTTGCGGGCCGCAAGCCTGACGGCGAGGATCAGGCGTGAGCCAACAGCTTGCCTTTGATCTGCCGGTTCAGGTGGCCTTTCGCCGCGCCGATTTCTTTGCCTCTGCCGCCAATGCCGAGGCGCTGGCGGCGATCGACCATTGGGCGGGTTGGCCGGGCGGTAAGATGCTGCTGATTGGCCCCTCGGGCAGTGGCAAGACCCATCTTGCCCATGTCTGGGCCGAGGCTGCGGGCGCGCAGATTCTGACCGCAACCGATTTGGCGCAGGCCGATTTGCCCGATTTGGGCGCGCGCCCCGTGGTGGTCGAGGATGCCGAGCGCATCGGCGGCAATCGCGCCGCCGAGACCGCGTTTTTCCACCTGCACAACCTACTTGCGGGGCGCGGGCTTTTGGTGACTGCCAATGCGCCGCCGCGCGATTGGGGGCTGTGCCTGCCAGATCTGCAAAGCCGGTTGCAGGCGGCAAGCCTTGTGGCCTTGGCCTCTCCCGATGATGCGCTGCTGTCGGCGGTGCTGGTCAAGCTGTTCAACGACCGCCAGATTGCGGTGCCACCCAATCTGATCCCTTATCTTGTGGCGCGGATGGATCGCTCGATTGCGGCGGCGCGCGCGCTGGTGGCCGAGCTTGATGGTCTGGCGCTGGCGCTGCGCCGTCCGGTGACCCGCGCGCTTGCGACCTATCTTCTGGACAGCGCGGCATCTGAATGAAACTGTTGGTTTGTCATCGTTCTGTTACGCTCAAGGCCGAAGAACGCGGGCGCAACTGCCCTGAAAAGAATGCTCCATGACCCAATCAGATTTCCTCAAAGCACCATTTCCCGAAACCGTCGTGCTGTCCGAGGCCGAAATCAAAGGGCCGCATCGGTTTTTCAACCGCGAACTCAGCTGGCTGGCCTTTAACTGGCGGGTGCTGGATGAGGCCTCGAACCCTGCGGTACCGCTGCTGGAACGGTTGCGGTTTTTGTCGATCTCGGCCACCAATTTGGATGAATTCTACACCGTGCGCGTCGCCGGTCTTAGTGCCTTGGTGCGCGCCAAGAACGTCACCCCTTCCGAGGATGGTCGCACCCCTGCCGAACAGCTAAAGCTGATCAATGCCAATGCTCGCCGCTTGATGCACACCCAGCAAGCGGTGTTTAACAAGCTGAAAAAGCTGATGGAGGTCGAGGGCATTTCGCTGTGCACGCGCTCGAAACTCACGGGGCGGGATCTGAAGTTTCTGGAAGATCACTTTCTGAACAAGGTCTTCCCGGTGCTGTCGCCGCTTGCGATTGATCCCGCGCACCCGTTTCCTTTCATTCCCAACGCGGGCTTTAGCCTTGCACTGTCGCTGGAGCGCGAGACGGATCGGCGCACTTTGCAAGCGCTTTTACCGATTCCGCAGCAGATCGCGCGCTTTGTACCGCTGCCGTCAAAAGAGGGCGAACAGCGGTTCTTGCCGCTGGAAGAGCTGTTGCTTTTGCATCTGGATATGCTGTTTCCGGGCTATACCGACCGTGGCCACTGCCTGTTTCGGGTGCTGCGCGACAGCGACCTAGAGGTCGAGGACGAGGCCGAAGATCTGGTGCGCGAGTTTGAAACCGCGCTGAAACGCCGCCGCCGTGGCGAGGTGATCCGGCTGAAGCTGTCCTCGGGCGCGCCGCCGGAATTGCGCGCGTTGATCATGGAAGAATTGGGCGTCACCGCCGATGAGATGGTCGAGGTGCGCGGGCTTTTGGGGGTGTCGGACCTGAAAGAGCTGGTGCTTTCGTCGCATCCAGACCTGTTGTGGCCGCCCTTTACCCCACGGGTGCCCGAACGGGTGCAAGACCATGACGGCGATCTGTTTGCGGCGATCAAGCAAAAAGACATCCTGCTGCACCACCCCTATGAAACCTTTGATCTGGTTATCAGATTTCTGGAACAGGCCGCGCGTGATCCCAATGTTCTGGCGATCAAGCAGACGCTTTACCGCACCTCTTGGGACAGCCCGATCGTGGCCGCGCTCTGCGAAGCAGCCGAAGCGGGCAAATCCGTCACCGCGTTGGTCGAGCTGAAAGCCCGCTTTGACGAGGCCGCCAACATCCGCCAATCGCGCCGGCTGGAACGCGCGGGCGCGCATGTGGTTTACGGCTTTATCCACTATAAAACCCACGCCAAAATCAGCACCGTGGTGCGGCGCGAAGGCGATCAGCTGGTCACCTATACCCATTACGGCACTGGCAACTATCACCCGATCACCGCCAAGGTTTACACCGATCTGTCGTTCTTTACCTGCGATGCGGCCTTGGGGCGCGATGCCACGCGGGTGTTCAATTACCTTTCAGGCTATGTGCAGCCGCAGGGGCTGGAAAACCTGTCGATCTCGCCAATTAGTCTGAAGAAAGACCTGATCGCGATGATTGCAGCCGAGGCCGATCACGCCCGCGCAGGGCGACCGGCGCAGATCTGGGCCAAGATGAATTCGGTGGTCGATCCTGATGTGATTGACGCGCTTTATGCGGCCTCCCAAGCGGGGGTTAAGATCAGCCTGATCGTGCGCGGCATCTGTGGGCTGCGGCCTGGAATTAAGGGGCTGTCGGAAAACATCCGGGTGAAATCCATCGTTGGGCGGTTCTTGGAACACAGCCGGATCGTGTGTTTTGGCAATGGCGCCGGCCTGCCTTCGGCGGCGGCGCGGGTGTTTATCTCGTCAGCCGATTGGATGGGGCGCAATCTGACGCGGCGGGTTGAAACCTTGGTGGAAATCAACAATGACACGGTGAAAGCCCAGATCGTGGGCCAAATCATGGCGGCAAATCTGGCAGATGAGGCGCAGTCTTGGGTGCTGCAACCCTCGGGCGTCTATAAGCGCGACCTGACACCTCTGGACGGGCAGGCCTTCAGCTGTCACCGTTTCTTTATGGAGAATCCTTCGCTTTCTGGCCGTGGCACGGCGGGCGCGAAAGACGTTCAAAAACTGGCATGACGGACAAAGTATGAGCAAGCACGACCCAGACGACGACAACGGCCCCTTTGGACGGCCGCTGTTTGACGACCCTTCGGCCCGCGCGCTTAGTCGGGTTGGCGTGGTCGATGTCGGCTCGAACTCGGTGCGGATGGTGGTCTTTGACGGCGCTGCCCGCTCGCCTGCCTATTTCTTTAACGAAAAGCTGATGTGCGGTTTGGGTAAAGGCTTGGCCGAAACCGGTCAGCTGAACCCCGAAGGCCGGGTGCGTGCGGTCGCAGCCCTGCGACGCTTTGCGCTGCTGGCTAAAGGCATGGGCATCGGTCCCTTGACGGTGGTGGCCACGGCGGCGGCCCGCGACGCCAGCGACGGCCCCGATTTTCAGGCCGAGGTGCTGCGCGAAACCGGCCTGCGGCTTTGGGTGGTCGATGGTCCCGAAGAGGCGCGGCTTTCGGCGCAGGGCGTGCTTTTGGGCTGGCCCGAGGCCAAGGGGCTTGTCTGCGACATCGGCGGCAACTCGATGGAGCTGGCGCAGATTGGCGACGGTCAGGTCGGCACGCGGGTCTCGACCCAACTTGGCCCGTTTCGTCTGGCGCGCATCTCGGACAACCCGAAAAAGCGTGCCGCTCATATTGATCAGGTTTTGGCCGAATGTCAGGCACAACTGAACTCTGAGGGTCAGCGCATCTATCTGGTGGGCGGCTCGTGGCGGGTGATCGCGCGGCTGGATATGGAGCGGCGCAATTATCCGATGACGGTTTTGCATGAATACCGCATGCTGCCCGCAGATCTTTTGCAAACGCTGGATTGGCTGGAAACCTCAAATCTCGAGGATCTTCGCACCCGCACCGGCACCTCTTCGGCGCGGATGGAGCTGGTGCCTTTGGCCTGCGAAGTGCTGCGCGAATTGATCAAAGTGCTGAAGCCGTCAGAGATTGACGTCTCGTCTTATGGCATCCGCGAGGGGCTTTTGTATGAACAAATGCCCGCCCGCCTGCGCGCGCGCGATCCGCTGATCGAGGCGGCGCGTTCGGTCGAAAAGACCATGTCGCGGATCCCGGGCTTTGGCAAAAAGCTTTATGAATTCTTGCAGCCACTGTTTCCCGATGCCAGCCCAGAGCGTGTGCGGCTGATCAAGGCGGCCTGTCTTTTGCACGACACCACCTGGCGCACCCACCCCGATTATCGCGCCGAGGCCTGCTTTGACAATGTCACCCGCGCCAACCTTGGCGGCTTAGATCATCCGGGGCGGGTGTTTTTGGGGCTGGCCTTGCTGCACCGCTATAAAAACTCGCGCTCGGGTTCGCGGTTGGAACCGCTGTTTGAACTGTTGTCCGAGGCCGAGCAGCGCGACGCCGAGATTTTGGGCAAGGCGATGCGGTTTGGCGCGATGTTTGCGGTGTCTGACCCTTCGGATGTGGCCCGTTTGGTCTGGCGGCCCGAACTGAACCAGCTGGAGCTAAAGCTGACCAAGAACGGCCATGCGCTGTTTGGTGAAGTGGCTCAGGCGCGGTTTACCAGCCTGATCAGCGCCATGAAGGCCGAGGCTTTGATCGGAGAGCGCGCCTGATGCTGCGCTTTGACCATCTGGCAGTTTCGGCGCTTGATCTGGCCGAAGGGGTGGCTTGGGTCGAAGAAGCGCTGGGCACAAAGCTGGCAGGGGGTGGCCAGCATCCGCATATGGCGACGCACAACCGGCTGTTGGGCTTGGGGGATTTGTATCTTGAGGTGATTGCCGCCGACCCATCTGCGGCCAAGCCCGCTTGGCCGCGCTGGTTTGATCTGGACACTTTCACCGGCCGCCCAAGGCTGACCAATTGGATCGCAGGCTGCGATGATCTGACCGCCGCCCTGCGCGCAAGCCCTGATGGCACAGGCGCGCCGGTGGCCTTGCAACGCGGCGACTACCGCTGGCAGATGGCGGTGCCAAAGGATGGCAAGCTGCCCTTTGGCGGCGGCTTTCCGGCGCTGATCCAGTGGCAGGGCACGCTGCATCCGGCCCGCGCCTTGCCCGACAGCGGTTTGCGGCTGCGGCGTTTGGACATCGCGCATCCTGATGCCGATGCGCTGCGCGGGCTGCTTGCGCCGCTGATCCAAGACGACCGTTTTGCCATTGTCCAAGGCCGATGTGCCATGCGCGCCAGTTTTGACACCCCAAGCGGTCTGCGCGTGTTGGAATGATCCGCCCCGCCAGCCGCGCCGATGTGCCCGCCATCACCCTGATCATCAATCAGGTGATCACCGAAACCACGATCACCGTGACCTCGGTGACCAAATCCGAAGCCGATGTGACAGCCATGCTGACCGATCGGCGCGCGCTGGGCCACGAGGTTTTTGTGGCAGCGAAGGCCGATGTGATCCTTGGCTATGCCACCTATGCGCAGTTTCGCCCCTCGCCGGGGTATTTGCGCACGATGGAACATTCGCTGGCGCTGACAGATGCCGCGCAGGGCAGGGGCCTTGGGCGCGCGTTGATGCAGGCGGTGGAAAGCCATGCGAGGGCCGCGGGGGCGCATGTGATGATTGCGGCGATTACCGCGGATAATCTGAAAAGCATCGGCTTTCATGCGCGTCTTGGCTATGCGCAGGCGGGGCTGTTGCCGCAGGTTGGCTATAAATTTGGCCGCTACCACGATCTTGTGCTGATGCAGAAAATCCTGACCTGACAACGGCTGCGGGCTGGGCTATCCTGCGCCCCATGTCGATCTGGATCCGCATCTCCGAAGCCCTTGCCGCCCTTGCTTCGGGCGAGGGGTTGGCGGCTGTGTTTGACCGGCTGCTGAATGCGCCCAATGCCGAACGCTCGGTCGGCTTTACCATCGGGGTGATCGCGCTTTCGGCGAAAATGGCCAAGGCCGACGGGCAGGTGACGCGTGACGAGGTCGCCACCTTTCGCCAGATCTTTCAGATTGATCCGACCGAAGAGGCCAATGCCGCGCGGGTTTACAACCTTGCGCGCCAAGATGTGGCAGGCTTTGACGCCTATGCGCGCAAGATTGCGGCGCTGTTTAACAGCACCGGCGCGGCCCTTTGCGCCGATGACCGCAATGTGCTGATTGATATTCTGGAAGGTCTGTTTCAGATCGCCATGGCGGATGGGCGCTATCATCCGGCCGAAGACGCCTTTCTGGCCGAGGTGTCGCGGATCTTTGGGCTGGACGAGCGCTGTTTTCGCGTGCTGCGCGGCCGCTTTGTCGAAGGCGCGCCGCGCGATCCCTTTGACGTGCTGGGCCTGCCTGCCGATGCCGATCTGGCCGCCGCGCGGGCGGCATGGCGGCAAGCGGTCAAGGAAAGCCACCCCGACCGCATGATCGCGCGCGGTGTGCCCGCCGAAGCTGTGAAACTGGCCGAGCGTCGGCTGATCGCCATCAACGCCGCCTGGCAGGAAATCCAGTCGCGCGTGGCGGCCTGATGCGGCTGGCCAGCTATAACGTCGCTTGGTTCAATGCGCTGTTTGATGACGCGGGGCGGATGCTGGCGGATCACGAATTGTCGTCGCGCTACAAGGTGACGCGGGCGGAACAGCTGGCGGCTTTGGGTGTGGTTTTTGCCGCCCTGAACGCCGATGCGGTGATGGTGATCGAAGCGCCTGACAGCAATGGCAAACGCAGCACCGCCACCGCGCTTGAAGGCTTTGCCGCAGCCTATCAGCTGCGCGCACGCCGCGCGATGATTGGCTATGCCTCTGAAACCGAACAGGAAATCGCCTTTCTGTATGACCCTGATGTGCTAAAGGCTCACCACGACCCACAGGGCGATCCCGCCCCCAGTCACGGCGCCCCCGGCGCGCCGCGCTTTGACAGCCAGTTGCGGCTGGATCTGAACGGCGATGGCGAGGAAGAGCTGATCCGGTTTTCCAAACCCCCGCTCGAGCTTGCCGTGACCACCGCCACAGGGGCTTTGCTGCGCCTGATCGGCGTACATGCCAAATCCAAAGCCCCGCATGGCGCGGGGTCAGAGCGCGAATTCACCCGCATTTCGATCGAGAACCGCCGCAAGCAATTGGCCGAATGTCTGTGGCTGCGCGCGCGCATCGACCGCCAGCTTGAGGCGGGCGACAGTCTGATTGTGATGGGCGATTTCAACGATGGTCCGGGGCTTGATGAATATGAAAAGCTGTTTGGCCGCTCGGGGATCGAGATTGTGCTGGGCCACAACCGCCCCGCAAATGCACGGCTTTACGACCCCCACGCCAGCCTTGCGCTGACCCAAAGCCTTGGGCTGATGCCAACCACCGCGCGGTTTTACCAGCCGCAAAAGCGGCATTACTTTGAAGCGCTGCTGGATTTCATCATGCTTTCGCCCGATCTGGTGGCCAAAGCGCCCGACTGGCGGATCTGGCATCCGTTCAACGATCCGGCTGTCAGCCAATTTCCTGAACTGAGTGCGGCGCTGCTGACCGCCTCTGACCACTTTCCTGTTACCCTTGATATTCAGCTTTAGCCCAAGCGTCACAGAAGCGTTTCTTGACGCAAGGCGATGAAACGGGCAGTTTGCCCGAAAATGAAAGAGCAGCACCTTGGCAACGACCAAACCCTTTTCCCGCTTTGAATTCTTAATCGCTTGGCGCTATCTGCGCGCAAAACGTGCCGAAGGCGGCGTGTCGGTGATGACATGGATCAGCCTGATCGGCATCACTCTGGCGGTTTTTGCGCTGATTGCCACTTTGGCGGTGCGCTCGGGCTTTCGGGCGGAATTTGTCGATACCATTCTGGGCTCGAACGCCCATGTCACGGTCTATTCGGCGGGGCGGGTCAATGCAGATGGCCAATCGGTCAAGGGCTTTGCCGATTACGAAACCATCGCGCAAAATATTGCCGCCATTGCGGGGGTAAAAAACGCAGCCCCTGTGATCCGGGGGCAGGTGATGCTGACCACGGGCCAAAGCACCACTGGGGCCGAGGTTTACGGGATCACGCTGCAAGATCTAAAGGCGATCCCGCGTGTGGGGATCGGTGCCGATGCCTATGGCAATATCGAGGATTTTGCCACGGGTGTGGCGATTGGCTCGGGCATTGCGCGCAGCCTTGGCGTGACGGTGGGCGACCGCATTCGGGTGGTGGCGCCATCGGGGGTGAAAACCGCCTTTGGCGCCTCGCCGCGGGTTAATGCCTATAGCGTGGCTTATGTGTTTACCGCCGGACCTGATGTCGACAAGACCCGGCTTTACATGCCCTTTGCCGAAGCGCAGTCGTTTTTCAACCGCGAAGGCTTTGCCGACGAGATCGACGTCATGGTGCGCGACCCCGAGGCGATCGACGATTACGCCATCCCGCTGATGCAGGCGGGCGGGCCGGATGCCTTATTGTGGACATGGCGCGACAGCGCGGGCGGGTTTTTGCGCGCGCTGGATATGGAGGACAATGTGATGTTCATCATCATGTCGATCCTTGTGCTGATTGCGGCGATGAACATCGTCTCGGGCCTGATTATGCTGGTGAAAAACAAGGGGCGCGACATTGGGATTTTGCGCACCATGGGGCTGTCTGAAGGCTCGATCCTGCGGATCTTTTTCATCTGTGGCGCCTTTACCGGCGTGGTTGGCACTGCGATGGGGGTGATCTTGGGCTGTCTGTTTGCGATCTATATCGACCCGATCTATGCCTTTGTGAACTATCTGGCGGGGGGCGGGGTTTGGGATCCTGATTTACGCCACATCTATGCCTTGCCCGCCAAGCTGCAATGGCGCGATGTGCTTTCAGCGGTCTCGCTGTCACTTGGATTGTCGTTTATTGTCACCATTTTCCCAGCCCGCCGTGCGGCGCGGATGAACCCGGTCGAGGCGCTGCGCTATGAATAACTTTGCGCTTGAACTGGCCGAGATCGAGAAATCCTACAACCTTGGCAAGCCCTCGCAGGTCAGCGTGCTGTCGGGTGCCACGCTCGAGGTGAAGGTGGGCGAGATCGTCGCGCTTGTCGCGCCTTCGGGGGCAGGCAAGTCGACGCTGCTGCATATCGCAGGGTTACTGGATACGCCCGATCAAGGTTCGGTGGCTTTGGGCGGTATGAATATGATCGGCCTGTCAGATCGCGCACGCACCCAAGCGCGGCGCAGCGATGTTGGCTTTATCTATCAGTTTCACCACCTGCTGCCAGAATTTACCGCGCTGGAAAACATCGTCATTCCACAGCTTGCCAATGGCGTGCCAGAGGTCAAGGCCACTGCCCATGCGATGGAGCTGCTCGATCATGTCGGTGTCGCAGACCGCGCCAGCCACCGCCCCGCAGCCCTGTCAGGCGGCCAACAGCAACGCGTCGCCTTTTGCCGCGCGCTTGCCAATCGGCCCAAGCTGTTGCTGGCAGACGAGCCCACCGGCAACCTTGACCCCGAAACCTCGGAGCAGGTCTTTGCGGCGCTGATGGCTTTGGTGCGCGACACCGGCCTTGCGGCGCTGATTGCGACGCATAACCTGGACCTAGCCGCCCGTATGGACCGCACTGTGCGTCTGGATAAGGGCCGTATCGCCTGCCTGTGATCTGGATCAAGGTATCAGTGGCGCAATCGCGCGATGCTTTTCATTTGGTCTAAGGAGAATTCCATGCGTGTTGTGATGATCGCTGCCGCCTTGATGCTTGGCGCTTGCGTGCCTGCGCCCGCGCCGGTCACCGAGGCCAATGCCACGCCGCAAATGGATTTTGCCGACTATTGTGCGGGCTGCCATGGCGCAGGTGGCAAGGGCGACGGGGCCGCCGCCGCAGGGCTTGCCAAAAAGCCCGCCGATCTGACCACGCTTTCGGCGCGCAACCAGGGCAGCTTTCCCACCACCCGCGTGATGGCGCAGATCTGGGGCTATACCGGCAAAAAGGGCGACGGGGTGATGCCCGATTTCTCGCCCTTGATGGCGGGGGCTATGGTGCCTTTTGACGGCGGCGATGGCATTCAGACGCCAACGCCGATCCGTCTGGTGGCCTTGGCAGAATATCTGCAAAGCCTTCAGGTCAAATAATCAGGCCCATTCGCCGCGGCGGAACACCGGGGTTTTGCTGCCATCGGCTGCAACCCCGTCAATATCAACCTGACCCGAGCCGATCATCCAATCAACGTGGATGATGCTGGAATTGCCGCCCTGCGCTGTCACCTGTTCGGGCGTCAAATCCGCGCCACCGACAAAGCATTTCGAATAGCATTGCCCCAGCGCGATATGGCAGGCGGCGTTTTCATCGAAAAGCGTGTTGTAAAACAACAGCCCCGAGGCCGAGATCGGCGAGCCATGCGGCACCAGCGCCACCTCGCCCAAGCGGCGCGCGCCCTCGTCGCTGTCGATCAGCTTTTGCAGCACGGCCTCGCCCTTGCTGGCATGCGCCTCGACAATGCGGCCGGCTTCAAAGCGCACGGCAATGTTTTCGATCAGGCTGCCTTGATGCGCCAGCGGTTTGGTCGCGGCCACGGTGCCTTCGACGCGCAGCGCGTGCGGGGTGGTGAACACCTCTTCCGAGGGGATATTCGGGTTGCAGGTGACGCCATTCTTGGCAGGCGAGGCGCCGCCCATCCATTCGTGGCCGTCCGCCAGCCCCACCGTCAAATCGGTGCCGGGGCCGCTAAAATGCAAAGCGGCAAAGCGCTGATCGTTCAACCACTTGCGCCGCGCCAAAAGCGCTGCGTTATGCGCGCCCCAAGCCGCCACCGGGTCGGGGGTGTTGATGCGCGAGGCTTCAAAGATCGCCTCGGCAAGCTTTGTCACCGCCGCCTCGACGCTTAGATCGGGGAACATCTGCCGCGCCCAAGCCTCGCCCGGATAGGCGCAGATTGACCAGTTCACTGCAAAATTGGTGATCGCTGTCATCGCAGGCTTGGCCGCCATCGCATTGGCCTTGCCAAGCTGCGCCACCTTGGCGGGGTCTTGACCTGCAAGCAGCATCGGATTGTCGCCCGCAATCGCCATCCGCGCGGCATTTGCGGCAAAGCCTTCGGCCATGCCGTTGTAAAGCCAGTTCGGGGCGCGGTCAAAGCTTGCCTCGGATCCATGCGCGAACTTTGCCAGCGTGATCGCCTCATCTGCAAAGATCGGCGTCACCACGCCTGCGCCGGCGCGGTAGGCCGCCGCTGCCACCAAGCGCACCAAGGGCAGGGCCGCCATCGGCGCGGTCAAGATCAGATCCTGCCCCGGTTGCAGGTTCAGACCAACCCGAACCGCCACCTCTGCCAGTTTCGCCAGCTTGTCTTGATCTATCGCGCTCATCTTTGGCCTCCTGATTTGGCCGCAGCATAGCCCGATGCGATCAGGCCGCAATCCCCTGATAGCGGCGATAGCCCAGATCGCCGCTTTCAATTTCAGCTGCGCGCCCCGAGATCAGATCGGCCAGCAGCCGCCCCGAGCCTGCCGCCATCGTCCAGCCCAAAGTGCCGTGGCCGGTGTTCAAAAACAGATTGTCCACCGGCGAGCGGCCGACAATCGGCGTGCCATCGGGGGTCATCGGGCGCAGACCGCACCAGAACTCGGCCCGGCTTTGATCGCCCGCGCCGCCAAACAGATCTTCGACCGAATGCACCAAAGTCGCCTTGCGCCGCGGGCTTAGCGTCATGTCAAAGCCTGCGATTTCGGCCATGCCACCGACGCGAATGCGGCTGCCAAGACGGGTGATCGCGATCTTATAGGTCTCATCCATGATGGTTGATTCGGGCGCGCGGCTGGCATCGATGATCGGCACGGTGATCGAATAGCCCTTAACCGGATAGATCGGCAGTTTGATCCCCAAGGGCCGCGCCATCAGCGGCGAATAGCTGCCCATCGCCAGCACAAAGGCATCCCCCGCGATCCGCCCCGCCGAGGTTTGCACCGCCACCACCCGCCCCATCGCGGTTTCCAGATGCTTCATCGTCACGCCATAGCGAAACACCACCCCCGCCGCTGCCGCCATCTGCGCCAGACTGTTGGTGAATTTAAAGCAATCGCCGGTCTCGTCGCCGGGCAGGCGCAGACCGCCCGCGATCTTGTCGCGCTTGGGCGCCAAAGCCGGTTCGGCGCGGATGCAGCCTGCGGCGTCCAAAACCTCAAACGGCACGCCATCGGCCTGCAAGACCTTGATATCTTTGGCCGCTGCATCGACCTGCGCTTGGGTGCGGAACAGCTGCAAGGTGCCTTGCGTGCGTTCATCGTAAGAAATGCCGGTGTCGCGGCGCAGGTCTATCAGGCAATCGCGGCTGTATTCGGCCAGCCGCACCATGCGCGATTTGTTGCGGCCATAGGCGCTGGCGGTGCAATTCATCAGCATCCGACCGACCCAAGCCACCTTGGCCAGATCGGGGCGCGGCTGGATGATCAGCGGCGCGTGACGCATCAGCAGCCACTTGGCGGCCTTGGCCGGAATGCCGGGGGCGGCCCAAGGGCTGGCATAGCCGGGGCTGATCTCGCCTGCATTGGCAAAAGAGGTTTCCAGCGCCGGGGCCGGTTGGCGGTCGATCACCGTCACCGCATGCCCTGATAGAGCCAGATAGTAGGCCGTTGTAGTGCCAATAACGCCCGCGCCCAGAACCACAACCTTCATTCGCATCCCCTGCCTTTGAAATCTATCTGGGCAAACATAACAGGATTGCGTGAAAGGACTTGGCAAAGAGCTGAAAGCGGCAATGAAAAGTTAGAATATTCTTCGCTAAATACAATAAATAGAAGTGCTATATTCTGATGATGATTATTTTCGCACAATATTACACGACTATTGCGCTTTCGCACTCTGCCTATAAAAAACGCCGCGATGCTGCCAATTTAGGCCCCCTATGCGGGGGCAACATCGCCCTGCCGTAAGGTTAATAACAATTGTTGACAGATTGCCCCTTCACCAGCGTAATCTTGCTTCAGAAACGGGGGAAATGGCTGCGGTTTCATCTTGTGAGGCGCAGAAACCACTCCGGCTCTGTCAACAGAGATGCCCTCAAGAGCATCCGATCTCCGTATCCACGGACCAACAGTAGGGAGACTTTCGTGACCACAAAATCCACACTTAATCGTCGCTCGTTCCTGAAAAACACCGCCGCTGGCGCGGGCGCACTTGCTGCCCCTGCGCTGATCTCTTCTAAGGCGCTTGCCTCTTCGGGCGAGCTGAACTTTGTCGGCTGGGCGGGCTATGACAATTTCAAATCCACCGTGTTTCCGGCCTTCGAGGCCGCGACCGGCATCAAGGTGAACTTCAAAGAGCTGCCCGATCAGGAAACCATGTTCGGCGAGGCCAAAGTTGCGCTGGAAGCTGGCGGCGTCGATATGATCGAGCCGACCATTGACCGCGTGGGCGCATGGAATTCGAACGGCATTCTTGCCGCTTGGGATCCGGCAAAGCTTGCCATGGACAACTATCTGCCAGGTCTGGCGGATGGTGCGGCAGGCGAGCGGTCGCGCAAAGACGGCGCACTTTTGTATGTGCCATCGAACTGGGGCACCGAGTCGCTGGTCTATAACAAGGACGAGGCCAAACTGGGCGAGCCTGCTTCGCTGGGCGCTTTGTTCAGCACCGATAACCAAGTCACCCTGCGGCCGCATTCGGCTCTGGCTGCCATGGGCCGTTGGTTGGATGCCACCGGCAAGCTGCCGCGTCCTTGGATGGACAGCTATTCCGACATGGGGGCTATGGTCGAGCTGTGGGACATAGCACTGGCCGAGGCGATCAAGGCCAAGGGCAATGTCGTGCAGTGGTGGTCGGGTGAAAACGAGGCCAATGCAGGCTTTACTGCCAATGGTGCGACCGTGGGCCTGTGCTGGGATTCGACCGGCTTTAACCTGCGCAATGATGGCTATGGCTATGCCGCCCCAGTTGAAGGCGCCTTTGCATGGCATCAGGGCTTTGTGCTGATGAAGAACGCCAAGAACATCGACCAGGCGCACGAACTTGCGAAATGGACCTCGACCGCCGAGGGGGCGGCGATGTGGGCAACCGCCTTCTCGTCCAACCCCGTTGGCAAGGGCGCTGCCGATATGATGGATCCGGATGTTTCGGCCTATTACAACGGCACCTTCAACGACGACGCCCTGTCCAAGCTGTGGTGGTGGCCAGATCAATCGGCCGAATTCCTGTCCAAGCGGGCCGAATACGCCGATAAATACAAGGCAGCCTAAGGGTTTGCGCTGAAAGAAACGCCGGGGCCCTATGGTCTCGGCGTTTGTTTTTCTGGACCAAGCATCACGCATAAACTGGCACTATGACAGCCAGAAAATAACGGGCCGAATGGCCTTATAATACGACCAACAGGGGGTTAGGCGGTCTATGAGCGCTGGGATTGATCTTGAAAATGTCTGCTGCGATTTCGGAAGTTTTCGCGCCGTTGATACCGCAAATGTCTCGATAGAACCCGGAGAGTTCTTCTCGTTTCTTGGCCCCTCGGGCTGTGGCAAAACCACGATCCTGCGGATGATTTCCGGCTTTATCGAGCCGACGCATGGCCAGATCCGTATCGGCGGCATGGATATGAAGGGCCAACGCCCCAACCAGCGCCCCACCGCGTTGATCTTTCAAAACCTTGCGCTGTTTCCGCTGATGCCGATCTGGGAGAACATCTCTTTCGGGCTGGAAGTGCGCGGTGTGGATAAGGCGGCGCGGCGCAAGCGGGCGCAAGAGCTGTTGGATATGGTCGATCTGCCCGATGCCGCCGACAAGATGGTCAGCCAGCTGTCGGGCGGGCAAAAACAGCGCGTGGCGATTGCGCGGGCTTTGGCGGTGGAACCCAAGGTCATGCTGCTGGACGAGCCGCTTTCGGCGCTGGACCTCAAACTGCGCCAACATATGCGGGCCGAGCTGCGCGCCATTCAAAAGCGCACCGGCGTCACCTTTATCTATATCACGCATGATCAAGGCGAAGCCTTGGCGATGTCGGACCGTGTCGGCGTGATGAGCCAAGGCCGCATCCAGCAAATCGCCACCCCGCGCGATATCTACAACAACCCCGTCAACGGCTTTGTCGCCGGATTTGTCGGCGAAAACAACGTCTTTACCGGATCGGTCGTGGCCCCAAGTGCTGGCATGGCGGGCTTTGACACCGGCCTTGGCCGTCTGACCGCGCGGCTGGGCGATGGCGCTTTGGGCGAGGGCATCAAGCTTTATGTCCGCCCCGAGCACACCATCCTGACCGAGACCGAGGGGGCGGAAAACTCGGTTCCCGTCACCGTCAGCGAGGTTTCTTTTGAGGGCGCCTTTATCGCGGTGCATGCCAAGGCCGCCAATGGCCAAACCCTGGTGGCCGAGGTGCGCAATGATGGTGCTGCCACCGTGCCCGCGATTGGCGCCAAACGCTTTGCCAGCTTTAACGCTGCCCATGCCGCGATCTTGCCTGACGCAAATACAAGGGGCTGACAGATGGGCGATATGTTTCGACGCTATGGCCGCGTAGCCACGCTGATCATCTGCCTGCTGACGGCGTTTTGGCTAGCGATGCTGGTGGTCCTGCCCAATATCACCCTGCTGGAAAGCTCGTTCAGGCCCTTGCTGCCGGTGACAGAAATTGGCGGGCCTGCCGATCAATACACCTTGGCCAATTATATTAAGGTGTTCAACGGATCCATCGACACCACGCTGATGGGCATTCCTGTCAATATTCCGGTGCATGTGCTGACGTTTTCGCTCACCATTTTCTATTCGCTTTTGGTGACGATCCTGTGCTTTTTGCTGACCTATCCGCTGGCTTATTACATGGCGAAAATCCTGAACCCACGCAGCCTGCCGACGATCTTTTTGCTGCTTTGTGTGCCGCTGTTGGTGTCAGAGGTGCTGCGCGCCTTTGCTTGGTGGATCATCCTTGCGCTGAAAGGCCCGCTTTCGACGCTGCTGGTGACGCTGCATGTGATCGACAAGCCGGTGCGCTGGATTTCGGGCTATAACGGCGTGATGATCGGGCTGGTCTATACCTATGTGCTGTTCATGATCTTTCCGGTCTATAACGCGATGTCCTCGCTGGACAGCAACCAGATCGAGGCCGCCGAAGACCTTGGCAGCCCGTGGTGGCGCACGCATCTGCGCATCGTGCTGCCGCATTGCAAACCGGGGATCGCTTCGGGGTCGGTGATGGTCTTTATGCTCTCGGCAGGCTCGCTTTTGGTGCCGACGATCCTTGGCTCGACCACCTCGCAATGGTTCACTCAGACCATTCAGCAATGGATGTTTGACGCGCTGGATTGGAACACTGCCGCCGCCTATGCCTTTTTGCTGCTGTTGATGTGCACGCTTTTCGTCAGTCTGGTGATGAAGCTGTTCCGCGTCAAACTGTCCGACATTGCGAAATAGGAGGGCAAGATGTATCAATTTCGCCAAACACTTGCCCGCGTCTATGCCTTTGTCTTCATCCTTTACCTGCTGATCCCGCTGGGGATCATGGGGGCGGCGGCGTTCAACGACAACAAGACCCCCTCGATTGTGCCGTGGAAGGGCGTGACCGGCAAATGGTTCGACGCGCTTTTCGCCGATGAAACCATGTGGCTGGCGTTTCGCAACACGCTGGTGGTCGCGGTGGCGGTCAGCCTGCTGGCGATTTTGGTTGGCACGGCGGCGGCTATCTTGATCAATTCGATCTCGGGGCGGCTGCGCACCACGCTTTACGGGCTGATGATCTCGACCCTGCTGATCCCCGGCGCGGTGATCGGGATTTCCACCATGATCATGTGGACCAAAATCGGCAATGGCATCCATTCCGACTTTATTCTGTTCAAGCCGGGGCTGCATCTGTCGGTGCTTGGGCAGGTCAGCTATATCGCGGCCATGGTGATGCTTTTGGTGCTGGCGCGGTTGCAAAGCTTTGACGAAGGGCTGGAAGAGGCGGCGCTGGATCTGGGGGCAAGCCATGCGCAGGTGATGCGCCGGATTCTGCTGCCCTATCTTTACCCCGCGATCGGGGCAGGCGGCGCGGTGGCGTTCTTCCAGTCGATCGAGAATTACAACGTCACCCAATTCACCCGCGGCGGGGCGAATACGTTGACGGTCTATGTGTTCTCGAAGGTGCGCTCGGGCATCACGCCAACGATCAACGCGCTGGCGCTGATGCTGATGATCGCCACGCTTGCGCTGGCGATTGGCTTTGAGATCAACCGGCGTCGCAAGGCGCGGATCGAAGACGCGCGCCAAGCCGAAGCCCGCCGCGCAACCGCCCTTGAAGAGGCGTTTTAAGCATTAGGGGTGCGCAGGCCCTGCGCACCCCCAAAGCGTTTAGAAAAACGCCTGCACACCCGTGATCGCGCGACCCAAGATCAGCGCATGCACGTCATGCGTGCCCTCATAGGTGTTGACGGTTTCCAGATTGACCATATGCCGCATGATCTGGAAGTCTTCCGAAATGCCGTTACCGCCGTGCATATCCCGCGCCATCCGCGCCGCATCCAGCGCCTTGCCGCAGTTGTTGCGCTTGATGATCGAGATCATCTCGGGGGCCGCATTGGCCTGATCCATCAGCCGGCCCACCTGCAGAGACGCCTGCAAGCCCAGCGAAATCTCGGTCATCATATTGGCGAGTTTCAGCTGATAAAGCTGGGTGCCGGCAAGCGGTTTGTTGAACTGTTTGCGGTCCAGCCCGTATTGCCGCGCGGCCTGCATGCAGAATTCCGCCGCCCCCAAGACCCCCCAAGAGATGCCATAGCGCGCGCGGTTCAGACAGCCAAATGGGCCTTTCAGCCCCTCGACATGCGGCAAAAGCGCGTCTTCGCCAACCTCGACGCCTGCCATCACGATCTCGCCGGTGATGCTGGCGCGCAACGACAGCTTGCCGCCGATCTTGGGCGCTGACAGCCCCGCCATGCCTTTTTCCAGCACAAAGCCGCGGATCTTGCCGCCATGGGCTTCGGATTTCGCCCAGATCACAAAGACATCGGCAATCGGCGCGTTGGAAATCCACATCTTTGCGCCGGTCAAGACATAGCCATTGGCGGTTTTCTTCGCCACGGTCTTCATCCCCGCAGGGTCAGAGCCCGCATCGGGTTCGGTCAGGCCAAAACAGCCGATCCATTCACCGCTGGCCAGCTTTGGCAGATATTTCAGCCGCTGCGCCTCTGAGCCATAGGCGTAGATCGGATACATCACCAAAGACGATTGCACCGACATCATCGAGCGATAGCCCGAATCCACCCGTTCGACCTCGCGCGCGATCAGGCCATAGGCGACATAAGACGCGCCAAGCCCGCCGTAAGCCTCGGGGATCGTGGTGCCCAATAGCCCCATTTCGCCCATTTCGCGGAAAATCGCGGGGTCGGTGGATTCCTCGCGATAGGCCGCAATCACCCGAGGTTGCAGCTTTTCTTGGGCGTAGGCGCGTGCGCCGTCGCGCAGCATGCGTTCTTCTTCGGTCAGCTGATCATCCAGCCGGAACGGGTCTTGCCAATCAAAGCGGCCCAGATCGGGGGCGTCTTTGGCCTTTAGGGTGGGGCGATCGGTCATGCGGAACCTCCATAAGATTTGCGCCCTTATTGCATATATATGCCAAATCCCCTAACGAGGGCTTCACATCAAATCATGAGGAAAACTCATATGATTTCGCGCCGCTATCTGCCCTCGATGCCCTCGCTTTTGGCGCTGGAGGCGGTGGATCGCACCGGCTCGGCCTCGGCGGCTGCGGCCGAGTTGAATCTGACCCAAGGCGCCATTTCGCGGCAATTGCAGGCCTTTGAGGCGCAGATTGGTGTGGCGCTGATCCAACGCGAAAACCACCGGTTGCGGCTGACCCCTGCGGCGCAAGACTATTGCCGCGAGATCCGCCGCGCCTTGCAAGCGCTGTCGCAGGCTTCGCTGACGCTGCGGGCAAATCCTGAAGGCGGGGCGTTGAATCTGGCAATTCTGCCTGCCTTTGGCATGCATTGGCTGGCGCCACGGCTGGCCGATTTCGCCGCCCGCCACCCCGAGGTGACGGTGAACCTGTCAACCCGCCTGCGCCCGTTTGACTTTGCCAACTCGCATTTCGACGCGGCAATCCATTATGGGCGGCAAGATTGGCCGGGGGCGGCCTATTTGCCGCTGCTGCAAGAGGATCTGATCGCGGTGGCATCGCCTGCGCTGCTGAAGGCACCCTTGCAGCGCGCTGATGATATAATCTCATATCCCTTGCTGCAATTGGAAAGCCGCACGGGGGATTGGGGCCGCTGGCTGGCGCATCACGGCCAGCCGCATCAGCGCCCTGCTGCGATGTTGTTTGACCAATTCGCCACCATGACCCAAGCCGCCATCCATGGGCTGGGGGCCGCCCTGATCCCACGGTTCTTGATTGAACCCGACCTTGCCTCGGGCCGGTTGGTGCCTGCCTTTGGCCCTGCGATACAATCCTTGGGCAGCTATTACCTTGTCTGGCCAAAAGACCGCCCCGAGCGCAGCCCGCTGACCTCGTTTCGCAGCTGGCTGGGCGGGCAAATCGCCGTCTAATCCCGCTTGCAAAGCGCTGCCCTGCGCGCCAGCATGCAGCCAGAACGGAGGCCCCCATGCAGCCCACCACCCTTGGCGATGTGTCGTTTTGGTATGCCGATATCGGTCTGCCGCAAAGCCGGCGTCCGGCGCTGCGGGCCGATGCGCAGGTCGATGTGGCGATTATTGGCGCGGGCTATACCGGGCTTTGGACCGCCTATTATCTGAAAAAGGCGCAGCCCGATCTGCGGGTGGCGATTGTCGAGAAAGACTTTGCGGGCTTTGGCGCTTCGGGGCGCAATGGCGGCTGGTGCATGGGCACCTTTGCTTGGAACCACGAGGCCTATGCGCGCGCAACCTCTCGCGCTGCGGTGTTGCAGATGGTGCAAGAGTTAGAGGCGACGGTGGCCGAGATTGCCCGCGTCTGTCAGGCCGAGGGCATCGACGCCGATATGCTGCCCACCGAAGAGATGATGGTTGCCACCAATCCTGCGCAACTGGCGCGGATGAAGGCCGAGATCGCGCATCGCAGCCATTGGGGCGATGGCCACCGCATCCGCGAGCTGACGCAGGCCGAGGTCGCCCAACGCATCAGCCTGCCCAATGCGCTCGGGGCGATGGTGGTGTCTGGCATGGCGCGGATCCAGCCTGCAAAGCTGGTGCGCGGCTTGGCGCTGGCGGTCGAGCGGTTGGGAGTGACGATCTATGAGGACAGCGCGGCGCTGTCTTATGACGCGGGCGAAATCGTCACCGCGCATGGCCGCCTGATGGCGCCGATCATCCTGCGCTGCACCGAAGGCTTTACCGCCGCAATCGCCGCGCATAAACGCGATTGGCTGCCGCTGAACTCGGCCCAGATTGCCACCGTGCCGCTGCCGCCCGAGGTTTGGGCGCAGATCGGGTGGCAGGGGCACGAGCTGATCGGCGATATGAACAACGCTTATTGCTATTGCCAGCGCACGCGCGAGGGGCGCATCACGGTGGGCGCGCGTGGGGTGCCCTATAAATTCGGCTCTAAGATTGACCGCGACGGCAGGCCGGATGCCGAGACCGTTCGGCGGCTGACGGCGGTGCTGCGCCAGCATTTCCCCGCCGCTGCCGATTACGGCATTGATCACGCTTGGTGCGGGGTGATTGGGGTGCCGCGCGACTGGTGCGCGACGGTGGGGCTTGACCCTGCCACCGGGCTTGGTTGGGCGGGGGGCTATGTTGGGGTGGGGGTGTCGACCTCTAACCTTGCGGGGCAAACCTTGGCCGATCTGGCGCTGGGCAAGACCACGCGGCGCACGGGCTTGCCTTGGGTGAACCGCCGCGTGCGGCAATGGGAGCCTGAACCCCTGCGCTGGCTGGGCGTGCATCTGATGTATCGACTGCTGCATATCGCCGATGCGCGCGAAGCCCGGCTTGGCATTGCGCCCTCGCGCTTTGCGGCTTTTGGCAATTGGCTGACGGGGCGGCATTAACCGCCCCTGCCGATGTTGCTAGGCCAGATTGGCCTTAAAGAACGCAATCGTGCGGCCCCAAGCCAAGTCCGCCGCCGCCTCGTCATAGCGCGGGGTGGAATCGTTGTGAAAGCCGTGATTGACGCCTTCGTAGATATAGGCCTCATATTGCGTGCCTGCGGCGTTGAGTGCCGCCTCATAGTCAGGCCAGCCCGCGTTCACCCGTTCGTCCAAAGCGGCGTAATGGATCAGCAGCGGCGCTTTGATCTTGGCGACATCGGCGGCCTCGGGTTGGCGGCCATAAAACGGCACCGCCCCGCCCAGATCGGGAAAGGCCACGGCCGCCGCATTGGCCACACCGCCGCCATAGCAAAATCCGGTGATGCCGACGCGGCCAGTGCTGGCCTCATGGGTCTTCATCCAGTCGATGGCGGCAAAAAAGTCGTTCATCAGCTTGACCGGATCGACCTTGGATTGCAGCTCGCGGCCGGCGTCGTCATTGCCGGGATAGCCGCCAAGCGAGGTCAGCCCGTCGGGGGCAAGCGCCACAAAGCCCGCCTTGGCCACCCGCCGCGCCACATCCTCGATATAGGGGTTCAGCCCGCGGTTTTCATGCACCACCACCACGGCGGGCACTTTGCCTTCCGCCTTGGCAGGGCGCACCAAATAGCCGCGCACCTCGCCATGACCATCGGGCGAGGGGTAGGTGACATAATCGGCAACAATATCAGGGTCGGTAAAGGACACCTGTTCAGCCAGCGCGTAATTGGGCTTCATCATCGCCAAAACGGCCGTGGCGGTCAGCCCGCCCAAAGTAAAGCGGCCGGCTTTTTCCAAAAATTCACGCTTTGAAATTTTGCCATGCGCATAGAAATCATAAAGTTCGAGCAGGTCTGGGCTAAAGTCTTTCGCGGTCATGCGTGTCATCAAAGTCCTCCTTGCTAAATGAGGCACTTAGGTAGGGTCTTTGGCGCGGATTACTGCTAACAGTTTTGTGAAGATTTCTAATTGTTTTAAATTGCTTGATATTTTGTTTTAAACTGACGCGGCTGCGCCTGTCTGCCCGCAGCGTGGTGGCTGTCACCGACCTGCGACCTGAGTCCTCTTCGCAACACCTATGCCGCTATATGCAGTATCTGCATTTCTGCTCTAGGCGAGGGCTGGGGAAAAGCGCTACAGTCTGTGGATAACTCGGGGAAACACTCGGGGTCTACGAGGCAGTAACAATAACAAGCAAGGAGGGAGCCGATGCGCTGCCCATTCTGCGGTAACGTTGACACACAAGTCAAAGACAGCCGTCCAGCGGAAGACCATGTGTCGATCCGCCGCCGTCGCTTTTGCCCCGCTTGCGGTGGCCGTTTTACCACCTATGAACGCGTGCAGCTGCGCGATCTTGTGGTGGTGAAATCCTCGGGCAAGCGCGAAGATTTCGACCGCACCAAACTGGAACGCTCGATCCGCATCGCGCTGCAAAAACGCCCGATTGATCCGGACCGCATTGATCAGATGATTTCTGGTATCGTGCGGCGTCTGGAAAGCCTTGGCGATACCGATATCTCGTCGAAAATCATTGGCGAGATCGTGATGGAATCCCTCGCGCGGATCGACACGGTGGCCTATGTGCGCTTTGCCAGCGTCTATAAAAACTTCCAAGCCGCTGATGATTTCGACCGCTTTGTTTCGGAATTGCGCCCGCCCTCGGCTGCGGATGAATAAATAAAAAAGCCCCGCAAAAGCGGGGCTTTTTTTATGGGGGCAGGGCTTACCAGCTGCCGGTATTGCCCATGCTGACCCAAGGCTCGGCAGGCTCTAGCGCCTCGCCCTTTTGCAACAGCTCGATCGAGATGTTGTCGGGCGACCGCACAAAGGCCATATGGCCATCGCGCGGTGGGCGGTTGATCACCACACCATTGGCCGCCAGATGCGCACAAAGCGCATAGATATCTTCGACCTCATAGGCCAAATGCCCAAAGTGGCGCGCATCCGACGGCAGGCCCGCGTCGCCGTCCCAATTATAGGTCAGTTCGACAGGGCAATCTGGCTGGCTGGGTGGGGCCATGAAAATCAGCGTGAAACGGCCCTTTTCATTTTCATACCGCCGCGTTTCCTCCAGCCCCAATAGGCTGTAAAAGGCCATGGATTTTTCCAAATCCAAGACCCGAACCATGGTGTGCAAATAGCGAAGGCTCATCTTAATCTCCTTTTTTCTCAAACCTAGCAGCAAAAGCTGCGATGACCACCCATGGAATGCTGCGTTAAAAGCTGGATTTCAGGCTGATCCCGATTTGAGCATTGGCTGAATTGTAAAGATCGACGGTCGAGCTTGTTTGCGAGACCTCGGCATTCAGCACCGGCACAAAGCCATAGTATTCAAGCCCTTGCAGGCTTAGATCCGCCTGAATCGCGTGACTGTGGTCTTGTCGCGCGCCGGTGTGAACCCCTGCCACCCCGTAACGGCGCCACTCGGCCTCAAGCCCAAGGGTTAGGCCCAGTTTCGGCGTGATCTTGCCAAAATCATAGCCGGCGCGGGTTAAGACCCCGTCATAGGCGCGCAAAACTGCCGCAGATTGGATCTGCGATAGCTCGGCACTCAGCCAAAGCGCACGCTTTTGGGGCAAGTGGCGCTGCCAAGTCCCGCGCAACCGCTGGCCATAGCTGGTCTGACCGCTTGGGCTATAGCGCACCCGCTCAAGCCCAAAGCCCGCCGAGACAAGATCGCGCCGCCCCATCGCCCAATCGCGCTCATAGCGCAGCGTGATGTGCTGGGCATAGGCTTCACCGCCCAGAAAGCTGTGGCTCAGATTTGCCGAGGCGCTGTGTGACCCGCCGGCCGTAGCCGCAGCCCAGCGATGTGTCAGCCCCAGCCCGATCTGGGCCGTGCCATAGTCGCGCCCCCGCGCCAAAGGGGCGGCGGCTTTGGCCTGCGCCGACAGGCGGGCTTGGCGGGCGAAGAGATCAAGGTTCAGGCTGGTGCTGGCCTGCGGGCTTTGCGCCAAACGATAGGACAGGGACAGCTTTTCAGTCAGCTCGATGCCCGCAAGCGCGCGCGCTGAAGGGGCAAGCACAAACACAAAGGGCAGGCCTTCAAAGCTGGTGGTGGCCTTGGACGAGCCATTGTTGACATTGTTTGACGGTGCGGCGGCAAAGGTCAAGCGCAGGCTTAAGGGATTGATTTGGCGTAGCTTTGCATGGTCTTGCGCAGCCAAAGCGTGGGTCTGCGGGCTTGGGGCCACTTGCCCCGCCCGCCGCAACCAAAAGCCCGCAGCGCCAAGCCGGTGGTCCAGCACCTGCCCCCGCGCGGTGACAACGGCGGCGGCAAATTTCTCTGCGGGGCTGCGCGCCAACTGCCAGGCCGCCTTGCCCGCCAGCGCCGCAGATCGGCCCTGTCCCAGCGCGCTCTGCGCCTGCGACATCAAGATCAGCACCTGCGCCTCTTTGGGGCGGGCCTGCGCCAAGGCGGCCAGAACCTGCTGTGCTGCTGCGGGTTGATTGGCGGCCAAAAGCTCTTGGGCAAAGACCAAGCCCTGTTCGGGGCTTAGGTGCTGCGGCGAGGCCTGTGCAGGGTTGGCCGCGATCCAGAGTGCGGCCATCACGCCGCAGCAAGGCCGTCGCATCGGTACGCCCTAAGGCGTTGTCGGCACCTGCGTGCCGACAAACACGCCGATTTCGCGGGCGGTGTAATCTGTGCGCAGTTGCAAATCGACAAAGCTGGATGTCGTCGCTACGGCATCTGTTGGCAACGGCGGGGCCAGCAGAACACCGGGCAGGGTCTCGCCGGCGTTCAGCATGTCTTGCAGCTGCGTTTGGCTGATGCTGTCCAAGCCAGAAGCCACGCCGTTCACGCCCGCAAGCGTGTAGTTTTGCACTTGATAGCGCACCGATTGCACATCGGCCGTGCCGGTGATCACGGTATAGCCGCCAATCTGTTCGCCGCTTGTGCCGCCCAAGATGCCGCTATAGGTGCCGCTTTCCCAAGCGGTGGTATCGGGTGCGTAGCTCTCGGCGGTGCCGTTATCAAAGCTGCCCTCAGTGGTGCTAAAGCCCACTTCGGCCAAGATAACATCGGGTAGGGCGCGGCCCTGAGTGGCCGTGGTTGAGGAAAAACGGTTCAAGGCGACCGGCAACACACTAAAGACGCGGGTCCGATTAAAGATCCGACCGGCGATATCGCCCTGCACCCCAGCCTTCGGATCAAAGTCCAGAACATCGACAATCAGGCGTAGATCCCCCGTCACCAGCTCAAGGCCCGTGCGGCCATCGAACACCCGCGTGGCGGCATATTTGCCGACATAGATATATTCGCCCCCTGCGGGCAGCCGAAAGCCTGTGCGGTTCACATTGGCGCCCGAATTGCCGTAGCCCAGCCAATTTGCGCCCGCAGCCGAGGTGGCCTGCATCGCCACCGTTGAAACGAAGACCGCATAATGCGGCATTTGCCCTGTCGTCTCGGTGCTGCGGCTTTTATAGGCCTTTGCGCCATTGGCGAAGGTCAGCACATTGTCATAAATCCCCTCTGGACCGTCAAAGGGCAGGTTGTTGATGACCAGTTTATCGCTGACACTGTCATAGGTGACGGCGTTCATCGTCAGACTGCGCGCTGGGTCCCAGGCGAATTTGCTATGTGAGGAGACATTGGGGTCAAGCGATAGGCTGGGCGTTTCCGCCGCTGTTGGGGCCGTAGGTATCACTGCAACCTTTTCCGGCGCAAAGGGGCTGCCGCCGCCGCATCCAGCAAGGCCGCCCACCATTGTCAAAACCAATGCTACCCGCGCCATAAAGTCCCCTTGAATCACTTATTTTTATACGAAAGAGATAATAATATCTCTAAAGATATTTTCTTATACCTGAGCAAGATTTGCTGGAAAGTCAAAACCTTTCCCTTGTTACCCCTGTAAAGCGCTGCGCCATGGCTTGATGGCAACGCCCCGCAGCTTGTGGTTTCGTAATGCCTTTCCCCAAGATATAGTCACGGGCGACTCATACCCGCGAAAGGCCGCTCCCATGTCCCTGACCCCTGACCAGATCGCCGAAATCGAAGCCGCCCGCGCCAATCCGCGCCCGACCCTGCGCGCGGTCTCTGAAGGCATGGAGGCGCATCTTTATCGCGCGCATCAGGTGCTTGATCACGGTCTTGTCCGCGTCATCGACTATATGGGCGACGACAGCGCCATCGTTCAAGCCGCCCGCGTGTCTTACGGCGCTGGCACCAAACATGTGCAAAACGACGAAGGCCTGATCCGCTATCTGATGCGGCACTGGCATTCGACCCCGTTCGAGATGTGCGAGATCAAGCTGCACATCAAACTGCCGGTCTTTGTCGCGCGCCAGTGGATCCGCCACCGCACCGCCAACGTCAACGAATACTCCGCCCGCTACTCGATCCTCGACCGCGAGTTCTACATCCCCGAGCCCAGCCAATTGGCCGCGCAATCGGTGATCAACAACCAAGGCCGCGGCGAAGTGCTGCAAGGCGAGGAAGCCGCCCGCGTGCTGGAAATCCTGAAATCCGACGCCGCGCGCTCTTATGACAACTACGAGGCGATGCTCAGCCAAGAGGGCCAAGCAGGCCTTGCCCGCGAACTTGCCCGCATGAACCTGCCGATGAACATCTATACCCAGTGGTATTGGAAGACCGACCTGCACAACCTCTTCCACTTCCTGCGCCTGCGCGCCGATGCGCATGCGCAATACGAAATCAGGGTCTACGCCGAGCAAATGGCCCGCATCACCGCCGATTGGGTGCCCTTGGCCTATGCGGCCTTCGAGGACTACCGCATGGGCGGCGTGACCTTGAGCGGCAAGGCGATTGAGGT
>NZ_DAIPZF010000038.1:0-27978 GCF_036782355.1 Cypionkella sp. | reverse complement strand
GTTTTTCATAGGACATCCGTTTCTAGGTTAGGGTCGACCTCGCCTGTGAGGTTCGGGTCGAGGTTATTTGAAAAACTCTAACAATTTCTGCATAGATCCGATATAAACGCGGGCTTAGAGGCAGCGGATTACTGGCGGTATAACGAAAGTTTATAGACTTTTTACAAGCTGCAATCATTTAGTCCGGCATCACGGGCATCAAAAAGGTGAGGCGAACATGCGGCGTGACCTGCGTAGAAACACGAAACTTGTCGGCTGGCTTTTTGGCAGTACAATCGTTTGCTTTACTTTTTTCAGTCTGGATGTGGCAAATGATCTGCGGGAACATCTGAAACTTGGGATTGCCTATTCTGGGTTCGAACTGATGCATCTGATTTTCGAGGGGATCAGCGTGATCACCTTGGGCGGCTGCATGTTCTTATTGTTCGATTATCTGGAAAGGCTTCGAAACTCGGAGCAAGAGGCAACCGAAACCTTGACCGCCCTGCGCAGTGATTTTGATGGTTTGCTTCAGCAACGCTTTGAGCAGTGGGACTTCTCTTCCGCCGAACGTGATGTTGCGCTTTTGATGCTCAGAGGCTTGAGCATGACAGAAATCGCTGACCTTCGCGAAACCCGTTCTGGGACAGTGAAGGTTCAGGCCCATAATGTTTTTAAAAAGTCGGGTGTAAACTCTCGGGTCGCATTCACCTCCTTGTTCATGGAAGAGTTCATTGATCTGGGCGTTGCCACAAAATAAAATAACGGAGACTAAAATGAAAAAGATCATCGGAGTTCTGGCCCTGATTTCGCTTGCTGCCTGTGTGCAGCCCCAAAGCAAGACCGGCCCAATCGTCATCACAAAGCCAGCAGGCCAAAACCTGAATCAATAATCTGGCGCGCAGTCCTGTGGCTGTCGAGGGATTATCTTTGACAGCGACGCCTGCGGCTTCTGCCTTCGCAGGCTTTCAAACTGCGCAATAGCCTGCCGCAGGCCAAAAAGGCGCGCGCGCCCTTGACCGAAAAGCCAGAAAAATTTGTGGGAATGTCGCCTACGATCTTCGGTTTAAGCAAAAGCCAAGCCACTGCTTATAAACAAAAGATTGGTGGTACCCGAGGTCGGACTCGAACCGACAAGCCTCTCGGCGGGGGATTTTGAATCCCCTGCGTCTACCATTCCACCACTCGGGCACTGAGGCGCGGTTTAGCGGGGCTGTGCTGCCTCGTCAACTGCTGTAATGCAGCTTTTGTGCGAAAGCTTTCGTCGATCTGCAAATTGTTTTGCGCAGCGTCACCCATAGCGGTGGGCAGCATGAAGAGTGGGCTCACAAAAAGGTGCAAATCGGCTTTTGGCGAGGGAAAGGCTTGACGGCTGGGGCACGCCATGGCCTTAAGAGCGCAAATTGGGAGGTGTAAATGTTTCGCAGCCTATATCATTGGACCCTGAAATGGGCGGGCTCGCGTCATGCGCCGGCCGCTTTGGGCACGGTGTCTTTTGTCGAAAGCTCGGTTTTCCCGATTCCTGCCGATGTTTTGTTCATTCCGATGGTCTTGTCGCGCCCCGAACAGGCTTACCGCTATGCGCTGATCGCCACGGTGACCTCGGTTTTGGGCGGTATTTTTGGCTGGATGGTTGGGCATTTCGCCTTTGATCTGATCGCCGCTCCGATGCTTGAATTTTATCACAAGATGGATGCGTTTAACGCGCTAAAGGATAAAACTGGCGACACCGCGATTTTGGTGATGCTGGTCACCTCGGGTCTGTCGCATATCCCGCCGATGAAGGTGGTGACGATTCTTTCGGGTGTGGTATCGTTTGATCTGAAGTGGTTCATCGCCTCAGCCATTGTGGCGCGCGGCGGGCGGTTCTATCTTTTGGCCTATTTGCTAAAAACCTACGGCAGCGCGATGGCGGTGTTTGTCGAGCGGCGGCTGGCTTGGATCATGCTAGGCCTTGTGGTTTTGCTGGCTTTGGCCTGGGCCGTGTTCAAGATGATGTGAGGCAGGATGACCCGTAACCAACTGACATGGATTGCTATGGCGGGCTCGGCTGCCCTGCTGCTGGGGGCCTTTGCCTTTCAATATTTAGGTGGTCTGCTGCCTTGCGTGCTGTGCATCTATCAGCGCTGGCCGCATGCGGTGGCGGTGCTGGCGGGCGTGCTGGGCCTAAGCCTTGGCGGGCGGGCTTGGCTGATTTTGGGCGCGGTTGCTGCGGCCACCACGTCGGCGATTGGCCTATATCACGCAGGCGTGGAGTTGCAGCTTTGGGAGGGTCTTGCCACCTGCACGGTTGACACCATGAAGGGTTTGAACACGGCAGATCTGTTGAACACCGATATCACGCTTGGAGCACCCGTGCGCTGCGATGCGGTGCCTTGGGCGCTGTTTGGCATCTCGATGGCGGGATGGAATGCGCTGGTCTCGGCAGGGCTATCGGTGATCTGGATTGGCGCTGCGCGGCAAAAGTAGGCAGCCTACCCCAACAGCCGCGCGCCCTCTTGCAGCGCAAAGCGGTCGGTCATCCCGGCCACATAATCCGCCACAATCCGCGCAAGTTCGGTTTGCGATTGCACCGCCTCGATGTCATGGCGCCATTCGGCGGGCAAAAGCGAGGTGTCAGCCATAAACAGCGGAAACAGCCCATTGACCACCTGCGTCACCTCGGTGCGCATCACCACAACCGAGGGCGCGCGATACATCCGCGTGAACAGGAACGACCGGATCGCTTTCAGCTCTTGATACAAGGGTTTGGAAAACCGGATGATGGTCAGCCCCATGTTGCGGATCTCTTCCACCGACTGCGGCTGTGCGGCCTCGAGCCTGCCTTGCGCCACCGCAATCACATCTTCCACCATGCGGCCAAACACCCGGCGCAGCGCCTCATGGCGGCGGCGCATCGGGTCCAGACCGGGGTAAAGCCGATCCACCTCTTCAAAGGCGGGGCCGGTGACCGGCAGTTGCATCAGATCGGCCTCGTCAAAAAGGCCCGAGCGCAAGCCGTCGTGCAGATCATGATGCGAATAGGCGACATCATCGGCAATCGCTGCCACCTGCGCCTCGGCGCTGGCATGGGTGGAAAGCTCCAGATCCCATTCGGCATTGACCTCGGCCAAGGCATAGGGCAGCGGCCCTGCGTGTTTGGCATCGGCATTGGCGCCGGTGACGGGGCCATTGTGCTTGGCAATGCCCTCAAGGCTTTCCCAAGTCAGGTTCAGCCCGTCAAAATCGGCGTAATGGCGCTCCAACCGCGTGACGATACGCAGGGCTTGGGCGTTGTGATCAAAGCCGCCATAGGGCGCCATCAGCGCCGCCAAAGCATCCTCGCCCGTGTGGCCAAAGGGGGTGTGGCCCAGATCATGCGCCAGCGCTATCGCCTCGGCCAGATCAGTGTTCAGCCCCAACACGCCCGAGATCGTGCGCGCCACCTGCGCCACCTCGATCGAATGGGTCAGGCGGGTGCGATAGTAATCGCCCTCGTGTTCGACAAAGACTTGGGTCTTGTGCTTTAGCCTGCGAAAGGCGCTGGAATGGATGATCCGATCCCGATCGCGCTGAAACGGCGAGCGGAAGGACGACATGCTTTCACTGTGCAAGCGGCCGCGCGATTGGTCGGGTTGGCAGGCATAGGGGGCAAGCATCGGGCCTCGGGGTTTGATATCCATGCCTCGTTTATAGCCGCCCTGCCCGCAGACGCCAGCGGTTTGGCTTGGCAGCGGCTTGGCGGACCGCTAAGAACAGATAAGTTTTCGCGGGATTGGCAGATGACAAAATTAACAGTGGCGGTGTTTTCCTATAACCGCGGCGCGTATTTAGAATTTTGTCTGGCCTCGCTGGCGCGCAACCTGCCGCAAGCGCAGGTGGTGGTCTATGATGATCTGTCTGATGATCCTGCGACCAAGGCGGTTTTGGCCGCCCTTAAGGTGCCCTTGGTGCAACCCTCAGCGGTGGCACGCGCCCAGCATGGCGGGCTTTACGTCAATATGGCGCGCGCCTTGGCCGAGGTCGAGACCGACTATCTGCTGTTTTTACAAGATGATATGCAGATTGTCCGCCCTGTAGATGACCAAGATTTCGCCGATATCGCCGCTATTTTTGACGCAGACCCCGATTGCGGCTTTGTCTCGCCCTTGTTCATGAAGGCCGGCATCGCGCGCAAACTGCGGGCGCAATACCAAACCGCAGCGGGTCTTGCCGCCTATCAAACCGCCCCCGAAATTCCCCGCGCCGAGATGCGCTTTGCCTTTGCCGATGTTTGCTTGGCCCATGTCGCCCGGCTGCGTGCGGCGGGCTTTGCCGTGCTTGAAGGCGAGGGCCATAATGAACGCCAAGCCCGCGAAAAATTCAGCCAAATGCCGCTGATGTCTGTGCCATTTGCATTTTACTGCCCCGAGGTGCCAACCTTTCGCAACCGCAAGCGGCCGCTCTCGGGGCAAATCGCGCGGCTGCGGCGGCGGCCCGAGGGTTTGGGCTATCACGACATGACAGCGGCCGAGGTCGCGGGCTTTCGCGCGCGCGACCCTGCGATCTGGCCCTTTGCCGAAGATTTCCTGACCCCGCAAAACCCGCAGGTGCGCAAACCCTTTGTGTTTCAAGATTTCCAAGGCCCGCTGGCCTTGCGGGTTCTGGCGCGGATCGAATATCTGCTGCTGTCGGGTGGGCGGCGCTTGCGGCGGATGCGCACCAAGTTGGGGATCTAAGCCATGAGCCTGTCCTCGTTTTTCGGCAAAGATTGGACCACGGCGCGCAACGGCAATTTGCGCTTTGTCGCCCGCCATCCGATCCTAAGCGAGATCGCCGATCAACTGGCCAGCTTTGATCTGGGCGATCTTACGGCACAGCGCGCGGCGATCTACGTGGGCGCGCATAGCTTTACCAAACGAATGCTGCCGCCCAGGCTTAAAATCGGCCTGCAAACCGAGCATTTTTATGATCAGACGGGGGCCAAGCTCTGGGGGCTGCCGTCGCGAGCCGCGATCCTGCGTTGGGCGCTGCAATATGATGTGCTGCTAGATGTCAGCCCCTTGAATGCGCCCGCCTATGGATTTTTGCCCGATATTTTGCGCCGCAAAATCAAATTTGGCCCGCATCTCTTTCCCGACAGCCTGCCCGCCTATGCCGGATCGAGCGGCGATCTGATCTTTTTTGGCGCGATGAACGATCAGCGCCGCGCCCAGATCAGCGCACTTGCTCCCCTGCAAAACATAAAGCTTTTGCCCTATGGCACCCATGGCGCAGCGCTTCAGGCACAGATTGCCAAATCGGGCGGCATTGTGAATTTGCATTTCAGCGCAGGCGTTTACAGTGAATATCCGCGGATTTTGACGGCGGCACTGGCCGGAAAGGTGATTTGGTCGGACCCTTTGGCGCAGCCTTTGATCTGCGGCCAGCATTATTTTGCCCTGACCGACAAGCCCAGCCTCGCCGAGCAATCTGCCGTCTATGACCGCTTTTGCAGCGACTTTGCCGCCAAGCACCGGCTTTCGGATTTTCTGCGCGCCGTGCTGCCGGCCTAAGCTTCCCTTGCGGCGGCGGCGCTGACGCCCTATCTTAACTCTGTGCCCGAGATAAGGATCACGCCATGAATATGCCTCCCCGCGTTACTGACCGCGCCTTCGCGCGCATTGCCGAGATTGCCGCGATGACGGGTCAGGCCAAATCGCTGCGCGTGGCGGTCGAAGGCGGCGGCTGTTCTGGCTTTCAATATGACATCAAGCTGGACGATCCGGCAGCAGATGATCTGGTGCTTGAACAGGCTGGCCAAAAAGTGCTGGTCGATCAGATTTCGCTGCCTTTTTTGTCAAACGCGGTGATTGATTTTACCGAAGAGCTGATCGGCGCGCGCTTCGTCATTGAAAACCCCAATGCCAGCAGTTCTTGCGGCTGTGGGACGTCTTTTTCGATCTAAACGCGTTTTTCACGATTGATGCGCTAGATTTCGCAAAAAGTTGGAGAAATTGCGTGAGTACTATCCTAATTCTTGGGTCTGCCCCGATGGCCCTACAAACGGCGGTTTGGTCGCGCAAGGGCTTTGACAAGATCGTGGCGATCAACAACGCCTATCGCATTCGTCCCGATTGGGATTATGCGATCTACCCTTGGGATTTCCCCTCCGAGCGGCATCCAGTCGCAGGCCCCGGGCAGCGGCTGGTGACGGAAAGCGAATTTGTGCCGGCACAAAACGCCTATGGCGGCTTTGTTTATGCGGGGGCTACCATGGCCTATACGGCGGCCTATTGGGCGCTGGCACAGCTGCGACCCAAGGTTATCGCGGTTTTTGGCTGCGATATGCACTATCCAGCCGGAGAAGAGACGCATTTTTATGGGCAAGGCAGCCCCGACCCCCTGCGCGCCGACATCACTCTGCGCGACCTTGAAGCGAAATCGGCACGGCTGATGATTTTGGCGGCGATGCAGGGCTGTGCGATGGTCAATCTGTCAAAGGGTCCGTCGCGGCTGCTGTTTGCGCGTGGCGATGTCGCCTCTGCGCGTCTGCCTGATTTTGATGCAGCCAAGGCCCAGGCTGCTTTGGCGCGCGAGGAAGAGTTGGGCTATGTCAGTGCTTCTGGCCGCTATTGGGAAGAGCTGTCACGCTTTGACGTCGCCGAAATCGACGCGCTGGATGCGATGTGGCGGGCGGCGCTATAGGCTTGCTTGCCCCCTGCCCTGCCCCTAGAACGGATCCAAAATAAGGGAGCCGCCGATGAAAATCGCCACATTCAACATCAATGGCATCAAGGCGCGGATCGAGGCGCTGCCAGCGTGGCTTGCCGCAGCCCAGCCCGATGTCGCCTGCCTGCAAGAGATCAAATCGGTCGACGAGGCCTTCCCGCGCGAGCTGTTCGAGGCGATGGGCTACCGCGTGGAAACCCATGGTCAGAAAAGCTTTAACGGCGTGGCGATCCTGTCGAAACTGCCGCTCGAGGATGTGGTGCGCGGCCTGCCCGGCGACGCGGCAGACGAGCAGGCGCGCTGGATCGAGGCCACGGTGATCGGTCAGCGCGCGGTGCGGGTTTGCGGGCTGTATCTGCCGAATGGCAATCCGGTTCCAGGGCCGAAATACGACTATAAACTTGCTTGGATGGCGCGGATGCAGGCACGGGTTGAAACTCTGTTGCAGCTGGAAGAGCCCTTGGTCTGCTGTGGCGATTACAATGTGATCCCGCAGGCCGAAGATGCCGCCAAGCCCGAACTTTGGCTTGAGGATGCGCTTTATCTGCCGCAAACCCGCGCGGCCTTTCGCAGGCTTTTGAACCTTGGCCTGACCGAGGCGTTTCGCGCCTGCAATCAGGCGGCGGGGCAGTATTCCTTTTGGGATTATCAAGCCGGCGCTTGGGAGCGCAACAACGGCATTCGCATCGACCACCACCTGCTGTCGCCGCAAGCCGCCGATTTGCTGCGCGATTGCCAGATCGACAAGCAGGTGCGGGCGGGCGAAAAGCCTTCGGACCATGTGCCGGTCTGGATCGAACTAGACGCCTGAGGCGGTGACGTCAAAGCCGTAAAGCCAGTCAAAGCGCTGCAAGGGCAGCGCGGGTGCGATCTTGGCCCCCAAACGCAGCCCCGCATGCGCCAGACTGCGGCTTAGGCCCGACAGATGATAGGCACGCGCATTGCCGGTCGCGGCCGCCACAATCCGCGCGCAGCGCGGCGCGCGCGCGGCCTGATAGGCGGCCAGCGCCTGCGCCTGAGGCTTGCGCGCCAACAGATCGGCCAAGACCCAAGCGTCTTCCAACCCCATCGAGGCCCCCTGCGCCAGAAACGGCAGGGTCGGATGTGCGGCATCTCCAAGGATGGCCACGGCACCCTCAGGCAGGATCTTAGTCCAAAAGGCAGCAACCGGATGGCGAAACAGCCCCCAAAGATGCGGCTCTTGCACCTGATCAAGCCAGCCCCGCACCCTTGGGGAAAAGCCCGAAAACGCGCTGCGCAAGGCCTGCGGATCATCACGCTGTGACCAGCTTTCGGCGGCCCAGCCTTTGCGCTCTTCCACCGCGACGATATTGCGCAACCGCGTGTTGCGCAGCGGATAGCTGACCAAATGCCGCCCCGCGCCCATATGCACCTCGGCCACGGGGGCGGCAACAGATTCAGCGGGGATCAGCGCGCGCCAAGCGACTTGGCCAGTGAAAAACGCGGTTTCTACGCCATTCAGCGCCGTGCGGGCCACTGAATGCAGACCATCGGCGCCGATCAACAGATCGGTCCAGCGTGGCGCGCCGTGCTGCATCGCAAGCATGGGGCGCAGACCAGACAGATCAAGGGTTTCAACCTTTTGCCCCAGTTCTATCGTCACCCCAGCCGCTTGGGCTGTCTTGGCCAATATCGCGATCAAATCGGCGCGGTGCAGGAAATAATAGGGCTGATCTGGCCGCAAGCCCGCCAGATCCAGCCGCAGCACAAGCGATGCGTCACGCCCGTCGCGCAGCTCGACAGCCGCAGCCCGCATCGCAGCAGCCTTGATCTGATCCGCCAGCCCCAAAGCCATCAGCACCCGCCCGCCATTGGGCGAGATTTGCAGCCCCGCCCCCACTTCGCGGATCGCATCGGCCTGCTCTAGCACCGTCACGCGCGCACCATGACGCGCCAAGGCCAGCGCTGAGGCAAGCCCGGCAATACCTGCGCCCAGCACGGTGATCTCTTTGCCTGCAAGCCTCATCCTGTGCCCCCGAATGAAAACGCCGGTCCCAAGCAGGGGCCGGCGTGATGTCTTGTGACCTAAGGCTCAGTCGTCGCGGTGGACTTTTTCGCGCCGCTCGTGCTTTTCTTGCGCCTCAAGCGTCATGGTCGCGATCGGACGCGCATCCAGCCGCTTTAGGCTGATCGGCTCGCCGGTCATGTCGCAATAGCCAAACTCGCCCGACTCGATCCGGCGCAGCGCTGCGTCAATTTTCGACACCAACTTGCGCTGACGATCCCGCGTGCGCAGTTCCAGCGCACGGTCGGTTTCCTCAGACGCGCGATCTGCGATATCGGGCACATTGCGGCCCGAGTCTTGCAGATTGTCGATGGTCTCGGCCGATTGGCCAAGCAATTCTTGCTTCCAGATGATCAGCTTGCGGCGGAAATATTCCAGCTGCCGCTCGTTCATGAAAGGCTCATCCTCGGCAGGACGATAGTCGTCTGACAAAAAGACTTCCGCTTTCATCTTAGCACTCTCCACTTTCTCAGGGCGCGCATCCAGGTGGGCTATTATCTTAACGCGCTCCTGCTTGAGCGAGCATCTAAAGGAAAGCTTAAGGATTGTCACTAGCGGTTGCGCGTTTTTCGCAGCAAGGTTAAGTTGGGCCTAAATCAGCCAAAACATACTGAGAACGCTATGAAATTTGCCTCTACCGATGCCTATATCGTGGCCGAGGATTTGAAAATTGCGGTGAATGCGGCTGTGACTTTGCAGCGCCCGCTTCTGGTTAAGGGCGAACCGGGCACCGGGAAAACTGAATTGGCGCGGCAAGTCTCGCAGGCCTTGGATATGCCTTTGATCGAGTGGAACGTGAAATCGACCACCAAGGCGCAGCAAGGGCTTTACGAATATGACGCGGTCAGCCGTCTGCGCGACAGCCAATTGGGCGAGGCCCGCGTGCATGAGGTGGGCAATTACATCCGCAAGGGCAAGCTGTGGCAGGCCTTTGAGGCTCCCGCGCGGGTGGTGCTGCTGATTGACGAAATCGACAAGGCCGATATCGAATTTCCCAATGATCTGTTGCAAGAATTGGACCGGATGGAGTTTCATGTCTATGAGACCGGCCAGACCATTCGCGCGGCACAACGTCCGGTTGTGATTATCACATCGAACAATGAAAAAGATCTGCCAGATGCGTTTTTGCGCCGCTGTTTTTTCCACTATATCCGCTTTCCGGAACCCGAGGTTCTGGCCGCCATCGTGCGGGTACATTTCCCCCAGATTAAACCCGACTTGCTGGCGACGGCGCTGACACAGTTCTTCGAGATCCGCGAGACACCAGGGCTGAAGAAGAAACCCTCGACCTCCGAGGTGCTGGATTGGCTCAAGCTTTTGTTGGCCGAAGACCTGTCTCCTGCGGATCTGCGTCGCGAGGGCAAACACGCTTTGCCCACCCTGCATGGCGCGCTGTTGAAGAACGAACAAGATGTGCATCTGTTCGAGCGACTGGCGTTTATGGCGCGGCGAGATCGTTAACCGAAAATTAGAGAATCGGGCGATTCTGCCAAGGTTTAGCCATAGTCTTGACATAATGTAATCACGAAACCGGCTCATTGTGTAATATGCTGAAACAATCCGCGATCCCGCAGGGGAAAATCTGGCGCTTTGGATCAAAATAACCTCCATGGGTAGATTCAGCCTAAAGCCGCGAAAACCCAAAGATTGACATGATGGTGCCCCTAAACGGACACTGGCGACCTGTTGACTGGCGTCTTAAGTGGTGACGTTTTGGGTAAGGCTTTTGATGGACGACGCTGACATCTTTCGGCAAGACACCGCCCCGCGCTTTGGGATGGGCCGAGATATGCTTGCGCGCTATCGGCGGGGGCTGCTGCGGCTTCCCGTTGTGCCGGCCGCCAAAACGGCAGCCGCTTATGAGGCCAGAGGCGCGGTAGATCGCGGGCTTTGGTCTTCGCTGTATCCCTGTCGTGTCGCGCTGAAAGCTGGTCTGCTCCGGTTTTGTGGCGCGCTTGTGCAGGGCTCTGGCACGGTGAAGGCGCAGCTTTGGTCTGGATCAGTTCGATCAGCGGCAGCGGATGCGGGGGCATCCGTTGGGCGTTGTCTGACCAGACTTTCGCCTGCGATCTACCGCGCTTTTTCGTGTGTACGGAGGGCCTTTGCGCCCTCTCAACCCTGTATAGATGAGCTGCCAAGCTATGCGTCATATTCCAATGCTTGCCCTTTGCGTCCTGACGGCCTGTATGCCCGCCCCGACGGCACAGGTGTCCAAAAGCTATTCCGAAGACAATACCAGCAGTATCGCCTTTGGCGCGATGCAAGACTTTGGCGGCGGACCGCGACCCTATAAATCGCGCCCGAATGCCGAAATCGCGCGCGATTTTCTGGATCTGGAGTTCCGGATGGAAAGCGGGCGTGCAAATCCCAATCTCAGCCGCTTTGAGGGGCCGATTTCGGTCAAGCTACAAGGGGCGGTGCCTGCCACTGCGCCTGCCGAGATGGGGCGGGTGCTGAACCGGCTGCGCAATGAGGCGGGGTTAGAGGTCAGCTTTGCTGCACCCGGGGCCAGCGCCTCGGTGACGATCGAGTTTCTGCCGCGGACCGAGATGCGGCGGGTGGTGCCGATGGCGGCCTGTTTTACTGTGCCGCGGGTGCAATCTTGGGCCGAATATCAAGCCGAACGGCGCGGACCAAAGCTGGATTGGACCACCGTCACCCGCCGCGACCATGTCTCGATCTTCATCCCCTCAGACGCCGCCCCGCAAGAGCTGCGCGATTGTCTGAACGAGGAAACTGCACAATCCATGGGCCCGCTGAACGATCTGTATCGGCTGCCCGATTCAATTTTTAATGACGACAATTTCAACTCGGTGCTGACCAACTTTGACATGCTGATCCTGCGGCTGCATTACGCGCCCGAATTGCGCAGCGGCATGAATGAGGCCGAGGTCGCCAAGTATCTGCCGGCGCTGCTGGACCGCTTTAACCCAGCCGGAGCCTATGCGGGCAAACATATCGGCGATATTGCGCCGCGTGTCTGGATCGCGCAGGTCGAGGCCGCCTTTGGCCCGCGTGGCACCGCCAATCAACGGCTTTCGGCAGCCAATCAAATGGTCAGCATCGCCATGGCGCAGGGCTGGCGCGACAACCGGCTGGCCTTTAGTCTTTATGCCAAGGGCCGCTCGCTTGCCACCAGCCAGCCTGCGACGGCGGTGCAGGTGCTGCGCCAAGCCGCGCAGATCTATCGCAGCCTTCCCAATGCGCAGGTGCATCTGGCCCATGTCGATATGCAGCTTGCCGCCATCGCCTTGACCTCTGGGCAGAACGCCACCGCCATAGCCTTTGCCGACCGTGCGATTCCGGTGGTACAAGCGGCTGAAAATGCGTCACTTTTGGCAACCTTGATGCTGATCAAGGCCGAGGCGCTGGAAAACACCGGCGAAGTGGCGCAAGCGCGGGCGCTGCGTCTCGACAGTCTGGGCTGGGCGCGCTATGGCTTTGGCTCGGATCAGCAGGTGCGGGCTCGGATGGCGGAAATCGCCTCTCTGGGCGCACGCGGCGCGCGCGGGTAGGTGTTAAAGCCCTGCCCTAGACATAAGGGGCAGGGTTTTGATCGTCATCGGCGGCTTTTTTCTGGGGGCAGTTTTTGGCGCTGTCTTGGCGCTTCGGCGCGGCGGGCGCAAATTGGATGCGCTGCAATATGGCGCGGGATTTGCGATTTTCTTCACGCTGATCGGGCTATTTTTGACGATCTTTTTGGAACGCATGCTGTAAGAGGCCAAGATGTTCCTGCCCTTCTTTCAAGCCATGCGGCAAGAGGGCGTACCCGTCAGCCTGCGCGAATTCCTGGTGTTTATGGAAGCTCTGGCCGCAGGGCTGGTGACCTACGACCCCGAGGGGTTTTATTACCTTGCCCGCGCGCTGATGGTGAAAGACGAGCGTCACATCGACCGCTTTGACCGCGCCTTTGCCCAAAGCTTTCAGGGGCTTGAGGCGATCTCGCCCGCCGAGGTGTTGCAGGCCTTAGATTTGCCCGCAGAATGGCTGGAAAAGCTTGCCGAAAAGCATCTAACTGCCGAGGAGCGCGCCGCAATTTCGGCTTTGGGCGGCTTTGAGGCGCTGATGCAAACCCTCAAAGACCGGCTGGCCGAGCAAAAGGCGCGCCATCAAGGCGGCAGCAAGTGGATCGGCACTGCTGGCACCTCGCCCTTTGGCGCTTATGGCTATAACCCGGAAGGCGTGCGGATTGGCCAAGATCAAAGCCGCCATCAGCGCGCGGTTAAGGTCTGGGACAAGCGCGAATTTCGCAATCTGGACGACCGCGCCGAGCTTAGCAGCCGCTCGATCAAAGTGGCGCTGCGGCGCTTGCGCAAATGGGCGCGCGATGGGGCCAGCGAGGAACTGGATCTGGACGGCACCATCCGCGCCACCGCCCAGCAAGGCTGGCTGGATGTGCAGCTGCGCCCCGAACGCAGAAATGCGGTCAAGGTACTGATCTTCTTTGATATTGGCGGCTCGATGGACCCCTATATCACCCTGATGGAAGAGCTGTTTTCCGCCGCGCGCGCCGAGTTCAAACATCTGGTGCCGTTTTATTTTCACAACTGCCTTTACGAAGGCGTTTGGCGCGACAACGCGCGGCGCTGGGATGATCAGACGCCCACTTGGGACGTTTTGCGCAGCTATGGCACCGATTACAAAGCGATATTTGTCGGCGATGCCTCGATGAGCCCCTATGAGGTTTTGCACCCCGGTGGCGCCAATGAACATTGGAACGCCGAGGCCGGTCAAGTCTGGTTGCAGCGCGCCTGTGCGCAATGGCCCAACCATCTGTGGATCAACCCCGTGCCAGAGGCGCATTGGGGCTACACCCAGTCCATCCGCCTGATCAGCCAGATCTTTGAAGGCCGCATGGTGCCGATGACCTTGGAAGGCCTGTCGACTGGCATAAAGGCGTTACGTTGATGCGCAGGCTTTGGCGGCATCATCCCTATCTGGTGGCAAGCTTTGTTCTGGCCACGGTGCTGACGCTGTTTTTTGCGGGCAGGCTGGTGCGGCAAACTCTCTATTGGTCGGACCCCGCGCATCACCAAGAACAGCTGCAAGGCTGGATGACGCTGGGCTATGTCGCGAAATCATGGCACCTGCCCGCAGCCGAAATCGCGGCGGCTCTGGGCATAGACCCCAGCCAGCGCCCGCAGCCCCTGTCCGAAATCGCAAAAGCGCGCGGGATCCCCGAGGCGCAGCTGATCGGCGCGGTTCAGGCCGCCATCGCCGATTTTGCGGCAAAGGCGCCCTAGCATGACCGAATGGCTTTTGGCCTTGGTGCCGACCTATGGGCTGTGGCTGTTGGCGGCGGGCACCTTCCTGTCTTGCCTTGCGCTGCCGATCCCGGCCTCGATCCTGATGCTGACGGCGGGTGGTTTTGTGGCGGCGGGGGATTTGGCGCTGCTGCCCAGCCTTGCGGCTGCGGCCACGGGCGGGATTGCGGGCGATCAGCTGGGGTTTTGGATCGGGCGCAGGTTTGGCGCACCGCTGTTGGCGCGTATGCAGCGCAACCCCGCGCGGGCGCATCTGCTGGCGCGCGCCGTCGAGGTCTTGGAAAAGCGCGGGCTTCAGGGCGTGTTTTTGTCGCGCTGGCTGTTCAGCCCCTTGGGGCCTTGGGTCAATCTGACGGCGGGCAGCGCGGGCTATGACTGGCGCCGCTTTAGCCTTGCGGGGGGGACGGGCGAGGCGGTTTGGGCGGGGCTTTATATAGGCTTTGGCTACGGCTTTGCCGGCAATATCGAGGCTGCGACCGAGATGCTGGGCTCTGTTCTGGGGCTTTTGGCTGCGGGCACGGTGATGATCGGCCTTGCGATTTGGCTGCGACATTTGCACCACAGCCACCGGCCCTAAGTTGCAATCGCGCCGCCCTGCCCCATATCATGGGTTATGATAAAGTTCCTGCCCCTTTTGCTTGGCCTTGCTTATGGCTACGTCATGCTGCGCTTTTCGGCTGCGCAAAGCAGTAAGGCCCTGAAAGCGCAAAGCAAACCGCTGCGCGATCCTGCGCTGCAACCGCTTGTCGACCGGCTGGCGGCGGCGCTGGACCTGCCGTCGATTGGCGTCAATATTTACGAGATTGACGCGGTGAACGGGCTTGCGGCGCATGACGGGCAAATCTATCTGACGCGCGGCTTTTTGCAGCGCCGCGAGAGGGGCGAGGTCAGCAATGAAGAGCTGGCTGCGGTCATTGCGCATGAATTGGGCCATGTGGCTCTGGGCCATTCGCGGCGGCGGATGGTGGATTTTTCGGGGCAAAACGCGGTGTTCATGATGCTGTCGACCCTGCTCAACCGGTTCTTGCCGGGCATTGGCGTGCTGCTGGCGCGGGGGGTTTCCTCGGTGCTGATGGCGCGGCTGTCGCGGCGCGACGAGTTCGAAGCCGATGCCTATGCCAGCGCTTTGCTGGTCAAGGCCGGCATCGGCATCGGGCCGCAAATCTCGTTGTTTCAGAAATTGGGGCGGCTGACGGGGTCGGATGGATCAAGCGTGCCGGCTTGGGTGCGCAGCCATCCCAAGACCGATGAGCGCATCGCAGCGATTCAGGCGCGTGCCGAGCGCTGGCAGATCTAGGCGGCCATCGCCTTGGCCAGTTTCGGCAATTGCGCGCGCTTTAGCAGCGATTTCAGCGGGATCGGATTGCCCGCCAGACGTTCGGCGGTGGCGTGGACGCGGCGCACCACGCCCGCGACGTCCTCGGGGTGAAACGACCACAGCTGCCACAACAGGCTGTCAGGATCGCGCCGCTCGATCCCCTCTTCGGCCAGAACGTGACGCGGAAAATCCTTGGCGTTGAAGGTCACAATGCAATCGGCATGGCCCGCAATCGCCACCGCCAGCACATGCAGATCGTTGTCATCCGGCAGATGCAGCCGCGCTTCGATACTGGGCTGATCGCGGATTTGGCCGCGCGGAAAGGCGGCGCGAAACAGCAACGCCTCACCCTCCGCCTCGGCTTGGGCAAGCGCGCCCAGCTTGGCGGTGGCTCTGGTCCATTCGCGCAAGATGCGGTCAGACCAGAGCGGTTCATAAAGGCCAAGCGCCGCAACCCCCGTCAGGATTTCACGCAGCACGGTGGGATAGATCACGCAGGCGTCAAGGACGGCCTTCATCAATCCAGCCGGAACACAAGCGATTTGAGGTAGCCGGTTTCGGCAAGCTGCGGCAGCATCGGATGATCTGGGCCTGCAAAGCCCGTGTGCAACAACTGCCCACGCCGCCCGCCGCGGCCAATGCCGCGCCCGCAAGCGTTGCGGAAAGACGACAGATCCGCCGCATGGCTGCAAGAACACAGCACAAGATAGCCCCCCGGTGCGACCAAAGGCGCTGCCAGCCGCGCGATGCGTTCATATGCGCGCAGGCCCGCTTCTAGTGCTGGTTTTGCAGGCGCAAAGGCTGGCGGATCGCAGATCACCACCTCAAAGGCGGCACCTTCGGCCCCCAAAGCCTCAAGGGCTGCAAAGGCGTCGCCTTGGCGGGTGCTGAACCGATCGGCAAAGCCAGAGGCCAGCGCGCCCTGTTCGGCCAAGGCCAAAGCGGCGGCAGAGGCATCGACCGCCAAGGTCGAAGCCGCACCACCGGCAAGGGCTGCAAGCCCAAAGCCGCCAACATGGGCAAAGACATCCAACACCCGCGCGCCGCGTGCAAGGCTGGCTGCAAAGGCATGGTTGGGGCGCTGATCAAAGAACAGACCGGTTTTTTGCCCGCCTGTGACATCTGCGAAATAGGTGGCACCGTTCATCGGCACCGCAATCGGGCCTGCAACAGCGCCGGTCAGCACCAAGGTTTCCTCGGGCAGACCTTCCAGCCCGCGCGAGCGGCCCGTGCCGTTTTTGACAACCGTTGTCACCCCTGTCACCGCGATCAAGGCGGCGACCAGATCGGCCAGATGCGCCTCGGCCCAAGCGGCGTTGGGCTGCACCACAGCAACATCGCCAAAGCGGTCGATAACAATGCCCGGCAGACCGTCAGATTCCGCATGCACCAACCGATAGAACGGCTGGGCATAAAGCCGCGCGCGCAGATCCAGCGCCCGCGACAGCCGCGCTTCAAACCAGCTTTGGTCGATCACGGCCTCGGGGTTACGATCCAGCATGCGGGCGATGATCTTGGAATTGGTGTTAACGGTCACCAAGCCCAGATCACGACGCTCGCCATCTTGCAAAATCGCCAGCGCACCCGGCGCAAGACCCTGTGTACGGCGGTCAGTGACCAGCTCGTCTGCATAGACCCAAGGAAAGCCGTGGCGGATCGCGCGGGCTTCGGCCTTTGGTTTCAGGCGAACAACGGGATGGTTGCGCGAAACCTGTTCGGCAGCCTCTTCAGCGGGGGAGTGCGAGATGGGGAGTGTCATAGCCTCCTCCCTTACTGTGTTCCGAGGCGGCTGGAAAGAGGTCTTGGTTTAACGCAGTGCCGAGGCGCGCAGGCTGGTGCTGTCAAGCTGTGCAGACATCACCAAATCTGGCGGCATCGCCACTACCGCCGAAAGCTCGCGCCGCGCTACCTCGGCCAGACGCTCGGTCACCACGACCTTTTGCGTTCGCCCTGCGGCATCCTCGGCCAGCGCCTTAGCGCCGCCTGCGGCATGGGTGTCGGCCACAATCAGCCGTGGCGGTTGCAAAAGCGCGCCTGTTTGCGCATCGCGCAGGCTCATCAGAAAATGCATGTTATGGATACCGCCAACGGTAAAGCGCGCCTTTTCGGTCACCGCGTGAAAGCTCGTCACTTCGATATCCACCACCACCTGAGGGCCTTTGCGCATCATCGAGGTGCCGCGCGCAAAGGCGGTCTCGAAAATCGATTTGATTTGCGCATAGCGGTCGCCGGGCGGATCACCGCGCCAGACGATGTCTGCGTTTGGCAGCAAGCTATTGGCCTCCGAGACCCTAAGGCTGGTGGGCACCACGACATTTACCGCAACCACATCATATTGCGATTGCAGAACAGTCAGGCCGCGCGGGGCTTCGGCTTTGGCCAGCGTGGGCACTTCTGCTTGCAGAAAATGCGCCGCACGCGTGGTTTGTGGCGGGGCCGCACAGCCCGCAAGCCCCAAAACCACCAATGCGACCACCGTTCTAACTGCTGACATCTTTTCGCCTCTCAAGCCGCGCCTTGCGGATCTGACGCCGTTTTGCGCTGCAAATATGGCAAGAATTTGCGTTAACTGTTGCAACACTAAGGAAGCCGCCGCCACAGGCTGCGCGACACCTCGTCGTTACCCTCTGTGGCGGATTTTTTATGATTTCGCCGCCGCGCGGGTTGTTAGCGCTAACGGCATCTGCTAGATCTGTGTCATCCGTCAGATCGAGGCTCTTATGTCGCTTAACTCCACCATTGACCGCGTCACCGACAGAATTCGTGAACGCTCGCTTGCGACGCGAGGCCGCTATCTTGCCCAGATCGGTGCGGCCGTGCAGGCAGGCCCAGTGCGCGCGCATCTAAGTTGCGGCAACCAAGCCCATGCTTATGCCGCGATGGTCGAGGATAAGGCCGAATTGGCCAGCGTACGCGCGCCCAATATTGGCATTGTCACCGCCTATAATGACATGCTTTCGGCGCATCAGCCCTATGAGGATTACCCAAAAATTATCCGCGAGGCCGCCCGGCGCGCTGGCGCCACGGCGCAGGTGGCGGGCGGTGTGCCTGCGATGTGCGATGGGGTGACGCAAGGTCAGCCGGGGATGGAGCTGTCGCTGTTCTCGCGCGATGTGATTGCGCTGGCGGCGGGGGTGGCGCTGAGCCACAACGCCTTTGACTCGGCGATTTTTCTGGGGGTTTGCGACAAGATCGTGCCCGGCCTTGTGATGGCCGCCGCCACCTTTGGCCATATTCCTGCGGTCTTTGTGCCGGCAGGGCCGATGACCTCGGGCATTCCAAACGATGAAAAATCAAAGGTGCGCAATGCCTTTGCCGAAGGCAAAGCCACACGCGCCGAGCTGATGGCGGCCGAGATGGCCTCGTATCACGGCATTGGCACCTGCACCTTTTACGGCACCGCCAATACCAACCAGATGCTGATGGAATTCATGGGCCTGCATCTGCCCGGCGCGTCTTTTGTCAACCCAGACACCCCCTTGCGCGCCGCCCTGACCTCGGCTGCGGTGGAACGCGCCGCCAGCATGACGGCGCTTGGCAATGACTTCCGCCCAGCGGGCGAGATTTTGGACGAGCGCGCCTATGTCAACGGGCTGGTTGGTCTTATGGCGACGGGCGGCTCAACCAATCTGGTGCTGCACCTGCCTGCGATGGCGCGGGCCTCGGGCATCTTGCTGGATCTGGCCGATTTTGATGACATCAGCCAAGCGGTGCCGCTGATGGCCAAGGTCTATCCAAACGGTCTGGCCGATGTGAACCATTTTCATGCCGCGGGCGGTCTGGGCTATATGATCGGGCAGCTGCTGGAAGCTGGTCTGATGCACGCGGATGCAAAATCGGTGATGGGCGAGTCGATTGCCAGCTATAGCCGCGAGCCAAAGCTGGTCGAGGGGCGTTTGTCTTGGCAAGACGGGCCGAAAGCCTCGTTGAACGACCGGATTTTGCGCCCTGCGGCTGATCCGTTCCAACCCACCGGCGGCTTGCGGCAGTTGTCGGGCAATCTTGGGCGCGGCGTGATCAAGGTTTCGGCCGTGGCCCCTGAACGTCATATCATCGAGGCGCCTTGCCGGATTTTCCACGACCAAAACGATGTGAAGGCGGCGTTCAAGGCGGGCGAGATCACAACGGACACCGTGGTTGTGGTGCGGTTTCAGGGCCCAAGCGCCAATGGCATGCCCGAATTGCATTCGCTGACGCCCTCGCTGACGATTTTGCAAGACCGTGGCTTGAAGATGGCTCTGGTGACTGATGGGCGGATGTCGGGGGCCTCGGGCAAGGTGCCTGCGGCGATCCATGTCTCGCCAGAGGCTGCCAAGGGTGGTCCCTTGGCGCGGTTGCGTGATGGCGACATCGTGCGTTTGGATGCGGTGGCAGGCACGCTGACCTGTCTTGCGCCCGATTTTGACAGCCGCACGCCGATCACCGCTGATCTGTCGGCCAATGCACACGGCCTTGGCCGCGAACTGTTCGAGGCGTTCCGGCGCAATGTCGGCACCTCGGAAACCGGTGCGGCGGTGGTGCTTTAGCCAAACCATCCGTGCATTGCCGCGCAAAACGCTTTAGCTGCGCCGCAATATCCCGTTTACAGACCCCATTTTGGGGAAGGAGATTTTGATGACCCCTGCTGAACAATCCCGTCTTGCCGCTGAAATCTGCGGTCTTGCCCCTGTGGTGCCGGTGCTGGTGATCGACGATATCGCCCATGCCCGCCCGCTTGCGCAGGCCTTGGTGCAGGGCGGTCTGCCTGCTTTAGAAGTCACGCTGCGCACGCCTTGCGCGCTGGATGCGATCCGGGTGATGGCCGAGGTTGAGGGCGGTGTTGTCGGCGCAGGCACTTTGCTGACACCTGCGGATGTCAAGGCTGCCAAGGCGGCGGGCGCGAAATTCGGCGTCTCGCCCGGGGCGACGCAGCGGCTGTTGGACGCTTGTGCGGAATACGATCTGCCCTTGCTGCCGGGCGCTGTCACCGCCTCTGAAGTCATGGCGCTGTTGGAAATGGGCTATACGGTGCAGAAATTCTTCCCTGCCGAGCAATCGGGGGGTGCGGCTTTTCTGAAATCGCTTGGCGCGCCGATCCCACAGGTGTCGTTCTGCCCAACCGGCGGCATCAGCCTGAAAAATGCCCGCGATTATCTGGGGTTAAAGAATATCCTCTGCGTCGGCGGCTCTTGGGTTGCCCCAAAAGACGCGATGCTTGCCGGCGATTGGGCGGCGATTGTCACATTGGCTGCCGAAGCCCGCGCCCTGCGCTAAGGCTGGGCAAAGCGCCCTGCCCGCCCGCCGCGCCGCATCGGTGTGGCGGGGGCCACCAAGGCCTCGGTCAGAACTTTGGTCATTGGATGATCTGGGTTCGGCAGTCCGTAATGCGCCAGCAAAGACCGCAGGCAGTCCGGCGTATCAACCACTGCAGGCAGGCTCAGCGCCCAATCAATAAAGATCGAGCGGCATTCCTCACCGGTGATGCCGTCGATGTTATAGCTTTCGCGCACCAACCCCTTTGGGTCTGCTTCTTTGACGTCCAACGCGCGTCTCCCCATGTTCAAACCTCCAGATGCGCCACAATCACCGCCGCAGCAAGAGCTGTGCGTGTCATAAGCCGCTTGGTCAAATCCTCTGCATCGCCGCCGCCCGTGGCCGCCAACAAAAACCGTTGCGCGCCAAGCCCAAGTGCTGCGGGGTCGGCGACCCGATCCCCCAACAGCTTGGACGCCGATTGCATCTGCCAGCAAAGCCTGTAGGCATCCAGCAAAACCGTCTGATCCGAATACGACAGTTTACCAGCTTTTGCGCCTGCCGCGATCTGCGCCTGCACCCCGCGCGCGGGGCTTGCCACCAAAAGCGCCATGGTTTGCGCCAAAAGCTCGATATCCATCAAGCGGCCCGCGCCGAATTTCGCATCCCAAGCTCCGGCCTGCGGTTTGGCCTCGGACAGGCGCGCGCGCATCTGTGCGACATCGCCGCGCACGGCTTCGCCCTGACCTTTGACGGCAATGACATGGCGGCGGAACGTCTCGACCGCATCCGCCAGCTCAGGCGCGCCCGCCAGAACCCGCGCGCGGGTCAGCGCCAGATGCTCCCATGTCCAAGCCTCACTCATCTGATACGAGGTGAAGCTTTCCAGCGAGGTCGCCACCGGCCCCTTGCGCCCCGAAGGCCGCAGCCGGACATCAACCTCGTAAAGCCGGCCTTGCGCAGTTTGCGCCGAAAGCGCTGTGACAAAGGCCTGCGTCAGCCGCGCGTAATAGGGCCGCGTCGCAAGCGGCCGCGGGCCGGTCGAGCCCTCGATCCCCGCCGCGTCATAGATCACGATCATATCCAGATCCGACCCCGCATTCAGCCGGCCCGCCCCCAGACTGCCCATGCCCAAACAAATCGCCCCCCGCCCCGGAGCTGGCCCGTGACGGGTGGCAAAATCCGCCAAAACCACCGGCCACAGCGCGCTGATCACCGCCTCGGCCAGATCGGCGTATTGCTTGCCCGCCTCAAAGCCATCAATCAGCCCGCGCAAATGATGCACGCCGATGCGGAAATGCCATTCCTTTGTCCAGCGCCTTGCGGCATCCAATTGGCGTTCGTAATCGGCGGCCTCGGCCAGCTTGTGCGTAAGATCGGCGCGCAAGGCGGCTTTGTCCGGCCAAGCCGAAAAGAACGCGCCGCCAATCACCGCATCCAACACCGCCGCATTGCGCGACAGATAAAGCGCAAGCGCAGGCGAGGTTGCGGCAATATCGACGATCAGATCAATCAGGCTGGGGTTGGCCTCGAACAGCGCAAATATCTGCACCCCCGCCGGAAGCCCGGCCAAAAACCCATCCAGCGCCAGCAAAGCCTCGTCTGGATTGCCCGCCGCCATCAGCCGCGCCAAAAGCGCTGGCCGCAGGCGTTGAAACATCGCCTGCGCGCGGTCCGAGCGCAGCGCCGGATAGGCCTGCCAGCCTTTGACAATCGCGCGCGCATGTTCTGACAGCTCGGGGGCGGCGGCGGCGGGTTCAGTGGGCGCAAAGAACCCCTCAGTCAGCTGATCGGTGCGGCTCAGACGGTCCAGCAGATCGCGGCGAAACGCCTGATCAGATTGGCCGCAAAAGGCCGCAATCCGCGCGACAGCTTCGGCGGTGACGGGCATCTTATGGGTCTGGGCATCGCCCACCATCTGCAAGCGATGCTCAACCTCGCGGTGGGCGGTGTAAAGCTGCGACAGCTCGCCCGCCACCGCTTGCGGCAGCCAATCCTTTGCGACCAAAGCCTGCAAAGCCCCCAAGGTGCTGCGGTCGCGCAGGCTTGGGTCGCGCCCGCCTGCGATTAACTGACGGGTCTGGGTGAAAAACTCAATCTCGCGGATGCCGCCTTGCCCCAGTTTCATATCATGGCCTTCAACGACCAAAGCGCCGTTCAAGCCGCGATGCTCGCGGATGCGCAGGCGCATGTCATGGGCGTCTTGGATCGCGACAAAATCCAGATGCTTGCGCCAGACAAAGGGGGTGAGGCTGTGCAAAAACCGCGCCCCTGCCCCCAGATCCCCGCCGCAAGGGCGGGCCTTGATATAGGCCGCACGCTCCCATGTGCGACCCTGAGCCTCGTAATAGGCCTCGGCGGCGGCCATCGACAGGCACACCGGCGTCACACCTGCATCGGGGCGCAGCCGCAGATCGGTGCGAAACACATAGCCCTGCGGCGTGATATCGGACAACATCGAAGCCATGCGCCGCGTGACGCGAATGAAACTTGCCCGCGCCTCGTGCCAATCGGCGCCGTAGCGGTCTTGATCAAACAGGCAAATCAGGTCGATGTCAGAGGAGTAATTCAGCTCGCGCGCGCCCATCTTGCCCATGGCAAGGCAAGTCATCCCGCCTGCGGTTTCGGCGTCCTCGGCCACCGCCCCCGGCAATTTGCCACGCCGTATTTCCTCGGCCACCAAGCGGCGCAGCGCCAGATCAACGGCGCGGTCGGCAAGATCGGTCAGCGCGCCGGTCACCTGCATCAGCGACCAGACCCCGCCCAGATCGGCCAAGGCAGTGATCAGCGCAAAACGGCGTTTGGCCGCGCGCAAGGCATCGGGCAGCGCATCGACTTGCGCGGCCTCCAGCCCCGCCAGCACCTGCGCGCAAACGGTTTCGGGCGGCTGCAACAGCGCCTCGCGCAGCCAGTCGGCCTCGGTCAGCATCAGGCTGCGTAGATATTGGCTGCAAGAGGCAGTGGCCGACAAAAGCCCGCGCAAATCGGGCGTCATATCGGCGAAGGTCGCGGCACAATCGGCTGCGGCCTCGCGATCAAAGGGCAAGGGCTGGCGGGTAAGCCGAGAGGCGAAAGGTCCATTCATTACCGCAGTTTGCGGCGGCGGCGGCGCGGGGTCAATTGGCGCTGGCAGAATTGCGCACCGCAGGGCAAAGTTGCGCGGTAAAACGAAGGAGCCTGCAATGAGCAAAAGCCTGGCCCGCGTCTGTGCCGCCCTGAAGGCCGCAAATATAGCGGCTCAGCCGATCGAGATGACCGCCGAGACTCGCACCGCAGCGCAAGCGGCAGAGGCTGCGGGCTGCGACTTGGATCAGATCGTCAAATCGATCCTGTTTGCCGGCAGTGCGGGTCAGCTTTATCTGTTTTTAACCGCGGGCGGCAATCGGGTGGATGCGGCCCGCGCCTCTGCGCTTGCAGGCGAGGCTTTGGGCCGCGCCGAGGTGGCGCAGGTGCGCAAGATCACCGGCTTTGCCATCGGGGGTGTTGCGCCGATCGGGCATCTGACGCCCCTGCCGATCTGGCTTGACCACAAACTGTTGGACTTTGCCCAAGTCTGGGCCGCAGCCGGCACCCCGCGGCATATTTTCCCGATTGCCCCGCAAGATTTGCTGCGCATCTGTGGTGCAAAAGCCGCAGATTTTACCGAAGAACCCCTAGGGTCATAGGGAAATCAAACGATTAGCTCGGCATGTAATAAAGATTTACATAGGCCTTGAAGATCGCAGCCTCCATACGCATCTTGAGAGATGTGAAACACGTTCACATTGCAATATTTCAGGAGTTACCTGCATGTATACCGCCTCGACCACGGCCCCGACAGCTGGGCCCCTTTCTTGGTTCCGCCGCGCCGAAAGCTGGCTTGACGCCCGCGGTCGCGCGGCATGGATCGCTGCGATGGTCTTGGGCTTTGTGTTTGCTTGGCCCATAGGCCTTGGCCTTCTGGCCTATATGATCTGGAGCAAGCGCATGTCTAAATCCTTTTGTCGCGGCGCAGAACGCCAAGACCGCATGGGCCGCTTTGACAGCCTGCGCCCTTCGGGCAACAGCGCCTTTGACGCTTATAAAACCGATATGCTGCGGCGATTGGAAGACGAGCAATCCGCTTTTGAAGCGTTTTTACAGCGCCTGCGCGCAGCAAAAGACAAATCAGAATTCGATGCCTTTATGCAGGACCGCGCCCGCGCCACCGCGCAAGCGGCGCAAGGCCCAACCGAGGAAGATCGCGGCGGCGCCTATTAACATGCAAAAAATCTCAGGCCCTCTGATTTTCCAGAGGGCCTTTAAGCATTTGGAAACACACCGATCTTAAGACTTGGCCTTGCCTGCTTGCCTTGTTAGGGTGAGCCATTCTTCAACCAAAGCAATAGCGATGCGCCATACCCTTCCAATAGTGCCCCAGTTTTACGTTACTGCCCCGCAGCCCTGTCCTTATCTGGATGGGCGGATGGAGCGTAAGCTGTTCACGGCACTGCAAGGCGATCAGGCGCAGCGGTTGAACGACACGCTTTCAAAACAGGGGTTTCGGCGCAGTCAGAATGTGCTTTATCGTCCCTCTTGCGCCGAATGCTCGGCCTGCCTTTCCGCGCGCATTCGCGTCGCCGATTTCAAACCAAATCGCAGCCAGCGCAAGGTGCTTAAGGCGGCCGCGCATCTGCACCGCAACGCCACCAGCCCTTGGGCGACAGAGGATCAATACGCGCTGTTTCGCCGCTATCTGGATGCGCGCCACGCCGATGGTGGCATGGCCGATATGGATGTGTTCGAATTCGCCGCAATGGTCGAGGAAACGCCGATCAAAAGCCGGGTGATCGAATATTCACGCCCCGCAGGTCCCGGCGAAACCGGCACGCCCTTGACCGTGGTTTCCTTGACCGATGTCTTTGATGACGGGCTGTCGATGGTCTACAGCTTTTATGACCCCGATTTTACCGCTCTGTCGCTGGGCACCTATGCCATTTTAGATCATATAAATATCGCGCGGGAAGCCGGTTTGCCCTATGTTTATCTGGGCTATTGGGTGCCTGGCAGCCGCAAGATGGGCTATAAGGCGGGGTTTTCCGCGCTTGAGATTTTCAAGGCCGGCAAATGGGTCGATATTGGCACCCCTGCCGACCATCATGCCGAATTGCACCCGCTTTCGGTGGACCCGATTGCCGAACAGGTCGCCCGCATCAACCTGCCCGAAGCGCGCAGCCTGCGCGACTAGCCCGGGGCCGCCACGCCGGCTGTGATCTGCGACAAGTCATAGCACTTGGCGCTAAAATCTTGACGCAGCGCAGAACTCCTAGATAGTTGGTAAAAAATTTATAGGCTCTTTGCGTCTTGGCAAGGGCAAACAGGCCACTGGGAGGAGACGTTGATGCAAGCACTCTTAACGATTGCGCGGGCAATTGATCGCTTCACCGAATTTGTCGGAAAATCGGTGATGTGGTTGATCCTGGTGGCGGTCTTGGTCAGCGCCATCAATGCGATTATTCGTAAGCTTTTCAACATGTCTTCAAATGCTTGGCTCTAGCTACAATGGTATCTTTACGGCGCGGCCTTTATGCTTGCCGCCGCCAATACCCTCAGCCGCAACGAGCATATTCGCATCGATATCTTTTACGCCTCGCGGTCGCGCAAGACGCAAAACTGGATCGACCTGTTTGGCCATCTGTTCTTTTTGCTGCCCTTTGTGGCGCTGATGACCTGGATGTTGGTGCCCTATATGCTGGATGCGATCCGCACAGGGCAAATTTCAACCAATGCAGGCGGGCTGTTGATTTGGCCAGCGCGGGCGATTTTGCTGGCGGGATTTGTGTTGCTGCTGCTGCAAGCCCTAGCGGAAATTGTTAAGAAAATCGCTGTGATCCAAGGGCTGATAGAAGATCCGCACAGCTTTGTCACCGCCCAAGAAGCCGCCGAGCGGGAAAGCAAGGCAATGGCCGAGGCGCTGCTGACCGCGGGAAAGGATAAAGCCTGATGTTAGAGCTTATCGCGCAGGACATGGCGCCGATCATGTTCGCAAGCCTGATGATCTTTTTGCTGCTGGGCTATCCGGTGGCGTTTTCGCTGGCGGCCAATGGCTTGGTGTTCTTTGCCATTGGCGTCTGGCTGGCGCCAATGTCGGAAGGCACGATCACGCTGGATTGGCCTTTGCTTTTCACCATGCCGCAGCGGTTATGGGGGGTGATTTCAAGCGATACATTGCTGGCTATTCCCTTTTTTACCTTCATGGGCATCATTCTTGAAAAATCCGGTCTGGCCGAAGATCTGCTGGATACCGTCGGTCAGCTTTTTGGCCCGATCCGCGGCGGTCTGGCCTATGCGGTGATCCTTGTCGGCGCGCTTTTGGCGGCAACCACCGGCGTTGTGGCGGCAAGTGTGATTGCTATGGGTCTGATTTCTTTGCCAATTATGCTGCGCTATGGCTATGATCGGCGCATTGCCACCGGCGTTATTGCCGCCAGCGGCACCTTGGCGCAGATCATCCCGCCCTCTTTGGTTCTGATCGTTTTGGCCGACCAATTGGGCCGCTCGGTTGGCGATATGTATAAGGGCGCGTTGATCCCGGGGTTGATCCTTGTTGGTCTTTACATGGGCTATGTGTTTCTGATCTCGCTACTGCGGCCGAAATGGGTGCCTGCGCTGCCGATTGAAGTGCGCACGCTGGGTAATGGCGTGACTTCGCTTTTGGTGGCGCTGTCGGCGCTGATGGCGCTTGGCTATGCCACTCATATCGCGTTGATCGAGCGCGTTGGTCCCAATGCCGATATCTTGGGTGCCGTGATCGGGGTGCTGGGGGTCTATGCCTATACCGTGGCCGACCGCGTGTTCAAGCTGAACACCATGTCGCGCTTGGCCCAGCAGGTGGTGATCGTGCTGATCCCGCCTTTGGCACTGATTTTTCTGGTGTTGGGCACGATCTTTATCGGCCTTGCCACCCCGACCGAAGCCGGGGCAATGGGAGCTTTGGGGGCGCTGCTTTTGGCGCTGTTCAAGGGCCGGTTGACCTATAAGGTGACCGAGCAGGCGCTGGCCGCAACCACGCGGCTGTCATCTTTCGTGATGTTCGTGCTGATCGGCGCGCGGGTGTTTTCGCTGACGTTTTACGGTGTTAACGGCCATATCTGGGTCGAGCATCTGCTGACGTCGGTGCCCGGCGGGGTGATCGGCTTTATGATCGTGGTCAATATCATCTTGTTCGTGCTTGGCTGTTTTCTAGATTTCTTCGAGATCGCCTTCATCATTGTGCCGCTTTTGGTGCCGGCGGCGGAGGCATTGGGAATTGATCTGATCTGGCTTGGCGTCATCATCGGGATGAATTTGCAAACGTCTTTCCTGACACCGCCCTTTGGCTTTGCGCTGTTCTATCTGCGCTCGGTTGCAGCGAAACTGCCCTATACCGACCGCCTCACCAATGCGCGGATCGCGCCGGTGGAAACGGGGCAGATCTATGCCGGAGCGGTCGCGTTTATTGGCGTGCAGGTGGTGATGATCATTGCAGTGAT
>NZ_DAIPZF010000037.1:0-28646 GCF_036782355.1 Cypionkella sp. | reverse complement strand
AAAACGCGCGACGCGCCCCGCCGGAATGCCACGATTTTAATGATGCTGCCCGACGGCACCAGACCAAAACGGCGCATCCGGCGTGATCTTGGTGTGCCCAAGGCGCAAGACGACGAAGCCCCTCACCCCTAAGTTTCCTCGGGGCTTAGGCGCTGCCATCTGCCGCAAGCTTTGGTAAGGCAGGGTTAAAGCGAAAGCGCCAGCTTGCGGCCTTCGTGAAAGGCATAGGCGGCCAGCCGTGGCGCAGTGCAATCGCCGATGCGGTGGGTGGTCTTGCCGGGAAAACTGGCTGGAAACGGATCAAAGGCGCGGTTGGTTGTCGCCATCACCAGCGCCGAGGTCGGCAGCGTTTCAAGCGTTTCGGTCAGCATATTGCGCAGGGTGACGCCATTGCCGTGCCATTCGGCGATACAATGTTCGGTCAGCATCCGAACCCCCAGCTGCGCCAAGCGCCGCCGCACCGCCCCATCTGCCGCAGTGCGGGCGATCTCTTTGCCGACAAAGGCTTCGGGGGTGACAAGGATCACCTGCTTGCCCTGCTCGGCCAAGGCCCAAGCCGTGCCGACGCCGCGCCAATTCGAGCCTTCGTCGTAAACCACCACCGAATCGCCCATCCGCGCCTCGCGCCGCAACACCGCTTCGGGCGACCAAACCCCACCCAGATCAAGGCCGGGAAGCCGCGCAAGATGCGGCATCCAGCGCTGAAACCCGGTCTCGTCGGGCTGCGACCCTGTCGCCAAGATCACCACCTCGGCCGGATGTGCGGCGATTTCGGCCTCATCCAGATAGCAATTCAGCCGCAGCGTGACGCCAAGCTGGGTGAATTGCCGTTCATACCAATCCAGCAAATCCAAAATCTGCGCCCGTCTGGGCTGCAAACCGGCCAGGCGAAACTGCCCGCCAATCAGGGATGAGGCTTCAACGATTTCAACATGATGCCCCATCTCAGCCGCTGCCCGCGCGGCCTCTAGACCGGCGGGGCCCGCGCCAACCACCAAAACCGACTTTGCCACAGAGGCCGCAACAAACCGATCGCCGCCCCATTCAAATTCGCGCCCAACCGAAGGGTTGATCAGACAGGAAATCCAGTAGTCGCGGCTTCTGCGCCCCCAACACATCTGATTGCACGAAATGCAGCCGCGAATATCCTGCACCCGTCCTTCGGTGGTTTTGCGCGCCAGATGCGGATCCGCAATCTGGCCGCGCACGATCGAGACCAGATCCGCTTGGCCACTGGCAAGGATGGCTTCAGCGTTTTCCGGTGTCCGCACGCCGGCTTCTGATGTGATAACCGCATGTTTTACAACGGCTTTCAACTGTTCGGTCAGCGGCGTTGTCAGCTTTTCGCCATGGGTGAACGGCGGGATAATGCCTTCAAACTCCAGATAGCTGCCATAGCCGCAGGTGACATAATCCAACTCTCCGGTCGCATCGTGTAAAGCGATGATTTCACAGAGGTCTTGCGCCGAAAGCGTCACCGAATAGGCGGGGGAATAGCTGATCGCCAAACCGATGATAAAGTCTTCGCCGCAGGCGCTGCGGATATTTTCGATCAGCATCCGCGAAAATCGGGTGCGGTTTTCCAGACTGCCGCCCCATTGATCGGTGCGGCGATTGCTCCAGGGGGTCCAGAATTGATCCAGCAGGGAATGATAGGCGGCCCAGACCTCAACCCCTTGAAACCCTGATTTTTTCGCGCGGATTGCTGCGGCAAGATGCGCCTCTAGCAGCTCCAATATCTCGGCCTCGGTCATCTGGTGCGAGCCGTCAGAGTCGTGATAGCTTGGCCCGCCCGAAGGCGACCAATGCGGCGCAAAGCTCAGGTCGGAATCGCCATGCGCACCGATGTGATAAAGCTGCTGACAAATCACCGCGCCAGCCTGTTTAACCTTTGCGGTAATACGCTGAAAATGCGGGATAATCTCGTCAGAGCTGTGCAAAAGATTGCCGCGCGTCAACACCCCTGTGGCATGCACCGGCACCGGTTCGGTCACGATCATGCCCGCGCCACCCAGCGCCCGTTCCAGCAGATAGGCCTCCATCCGCGGCCCCGGCAGGCCCATATCCGACATGTTGTTGGTATGAGCGCCAAAAACGATACGATTTCGCAAGATGTGGTTGCGCAGTTTAAGCGGTGCAAGCAGGTGGCGATGCTGGGTCATGCGATCCTCCGGTTGCCTTAGCCTAGAGCCAAGGTCCGATCCGGCGTGAGCCATCAGGGCGACATTTCACAGTCTGGAACCGCCACTCTGTCCGCCAAACTTCGCGCCATCAAGTGGCGGATTGCACTGCAGTCTGGCCCAAAATCATCATCTGCGCCCTAAGATCGTCCAAGGATGTATCCGTCAGCCCTTTGACTTGGAAGTTTTTGCGGATCAGCGCAAACCCAAAAAGCACCGCCAACAACATAGCTGCCTTTTCCTCAGCACGCACACCCCCCAGTTTTTCGGCAAGGGGCGTCGCAATCCCTTGCTGCACAAAAGCGCGGATTTTATCGCCCATCACGGGATCAAGCACATTTGCCAAAAGCAGTGTGAAAGGGTTCACCAAATCGGTTTGCGGATTATAGGGCTGGGTAAAACTTTCGACGGCCTTTTCCAGCAGGTTTTCGCGATCACAGGCAAGAACGTCCCAAGCTGGAATATCGGCCAGCGTTGCTTCGAACAATCCCTGTTTGCCGCCAAAATAGCGCGAGACCAGTGCTGCATCGACCCCCGCCGCACCGGTGATATCGCGCACCGAGACGTTCGAATACCCCCGCGTCCAGAACAGGGCGCGTGCTGCCTGTAGCAGTTTTTCTTTGGTCGAAGGTGTCTTTGTCATGGGTTCTGTTTAGGGGGTTTGAAAATGGTGGTCAACATATGTTGACAGCCGACATTTAGGTCTTTAAAGAGGCGTCAACACTTGTTGACAATTACTGGAGAAGAGCATGTCAAATACCGCCCTCATCACCGGCGCATCTTCGGGCATTGGCATGGAGTTTGCGCGATACCACGCGCAAAAAGGCGGTGATCTTGTGATTGTAGCCCGCCGCCAAGCACCACTCGAGGCGCTGAAACGCGAGCTTGAGGCGGCCCATGGCGTGCAAGTGACGGTGATCGCTCAAGATGTTGGCTCATCCGAGCAGGCGACCGACCTTTTCAAGGCGGTGAAAGCCAAGGGGATCGACGTCGATATCCTGATCAACAATGCTGGCTTTGGCGGCTTTGGTGGGTTTTTGGACCGCGATCTGGCGAAAGACCAAGCCATGATTGATCTGAATATCGCGGCACTTGTAAGCCTGAGCCATCATTTCGGCAAGGACATGAAGGCGCGAAACGGTGGCAAGATGTTGCAGGTTTCCTCCACCGCCGGTTTTCTGCCGGGGCCCTATCAGGCGGTTTATTACGCCACAAAGGCTTTTGTAACGTCGTTCAGTCAGGCGATTGATCAAGAGTTGCGCAAAGACGGCATCACCTCGACAGCACTTTGCCCGGGCCTTGTTCACACAGAATTTGTCGCCTCGGCGGATCTTGAGGGCACTGGTCTTGCAAAGCAAAAAGGCGCGACAGCGGCCTCTGTCGCCAAATGCGGCTATGATGCGATGATGAAGGGCGCGTTGATTGCGATAAATGAGCCGAGCCTGTCCTTCATGATGAATTGGTTAATCCCCTTCTTGCCGCGCCGCAGCGTGCTGAAGATGATCGAAAAGATGCAGACCAAATAATCGCGGCAATTTAGCGTCCCCACTCCCCGTCAGGCTCGGCAGGTGCAGAATGGTTTGAACAGGGTCGTTAAGGACCCTCGTTACGACTGAGAGAACTTCCGAGGGGGCAGGTCAGTTGCGCTAGCGAATTTTAAGCAATCTGAGCATTGATAGGCTGACGCAAACAGGCGTGTCATCCAAAAATCTAACCCGCGTGCCTATTCTGCACCCAAGACCGCTTGCCGCGTAGGGTCTTACCCTAAGGGCGGCCAGCGCAGGGCAGCTATTGCACCGCTTCTGCCTTGGCGGCCAGCAGTTCGCGTTGCAGCTCGACCTCTTCATGCGAGCGGGCTTTGGACAGGCCCGCCAGCAGCAGATAGGTCGCGGGCGTCAGGTAAAGCGTTGAAATCGCGGCAAAGCCCAAGGCCCCCACCACCACGGCCCCCATGGCTGCGCGCGCCTCGGCCCCGGGCCCTGCGGCCAACAAAAGCGGCAGCGCGCCAAGAATGGTTGACAGCTTGGTCATCATGATCGGGCGCAAGCGCACCTGACTGGCCTTTTCAATCGCCGCGCGCACGCCGTAACCCTCGTCTCGCAGCTGATTGGCAAATTCCACCACCAAAATCCCGTTCTTGGCCATGATGCCGACCAAAAGCACCAGACCGATCTCGGAATAAACATTCATCGACCCGCCGGTCAGCAGCAGCGCAAAGACCCCGCAGGCCATGCCAAAGGGCACCGTCACCATGATGATCGCGGCCGAGACAAAGCTTTCAAACTGCGCCGCCAGCACCAGCAAGATCACCAGTGCGGCAAAAGCAAAGGTCGTGGCCATGCCATTGGCGTTCTGGCCAATCGTCGCGGCCTCGGCCATCGGCATGATCGCGACGCCCTCGGGCAGCTTGCCCGCAAGCGCTGCCAGCGCCTGCGCATAGCCATCGCCAATCGCAAAACCGTCGCTTAGCGAGGCGGTGATGGTGATCGCGCGCTGTTGTTGTTCGCGCGACAGCGCCGGGGCCGCCGCCGATTCCTTCACCGTCACAAAAGACGACATCGGCACAAAGCGCCCGTCGGTGGTGCGGGCAAAGATATTGGCCAGATCGGTGGGATCATTCACCGGCTGCATCGTCGATTGCAGATAGACCGGATAGGTGGTGTCACCCAGATTGATCGTGCCCACCGATTTGCCATCCAGCATCGATTGCAAGGTGGTGCCCAGACCGCTGACATCAATCCCCAGCTGATCGGCGCGTTGGCGGTCGATCTGCACCTCGACCTGGGCTTGGCTTAGATCATAGCTGCTGCGAATATTGCCAAAGCGGGCCTCGGCCGACAGCGTGTCAACCGCCACATCCGCCGCCTTAGCCAAAGCGTCGTAATTGTTGCCCACCAGCGCAAATTGCAAACCATTGCCACCGCCGCGCACGCCCAAGGAATTGGGCTGCACCGCAAAGGCCCGCACCCCCGGCACCTGAGCGATCATCGCATTGATTTCAGCAGCAATCGCCTGCTGGCCACGGCTGCGCTGATCTTCGGGCACCAGCCCAATAAAGATAAAGCCGCGGTTGGTGCTGCCGCCAAATCCGGTGATCGAGAACAGGTTCTGCACCTCGCCGCTGGCCTTCAGCGGTGCCATCAGCGCCTCGATCTTGTCCAATTGCGCGTTGGTATAGCCAAGGCTTACATTCTGCGGCGCCTGTACGATCAGGAAGATCGCCGAGCGGTCTTCGGGCGGGGTCAGCTCTTGTTTCAGGCTGGGATAGGCGAAAAAGGCCGCAGTCGCAAACAGCCCCGCCGCCAGCAAAACCGCCAAGGGCACCTGCAAGGCGCCGTGCAAAGATCGGCCATAGGCCCGCGTCAGCGCGCCGCCCAACCGGTCCAGCGCGCCGATCTTCTCAGAAGGGGTCTGCGTCAGCGCCTTGGCCGCCATCATCGGCGTCAGCGACAGCGCCACCACAGTCGAGACCATAACCGCCATCGCCAGCGTAAAGCCAAACTCGCGAAACAGCCCACCCACCTGCCCCGGCAGGAAGGAAATAGGCACAAACACCGCCACCAGCGTGGCCGAGGTTGCCAGCACCGCGAAATAGACCTCTTGCGTGCCCATCACAGCCGCGGCCCGCGCGCCCATGCCCTGCCTGCGCAGCCGCACGATGTTTTCCAGCACCACAATCGCGTCATCCACCACCAGACCCGTGGCCAAAACCAAGGCCAGCAGCGTCAGGATATTGATCGAAAACCCCGCGAGATATATCCCCGCCAAGGCCCCCGCAAGCGCCACCGGCATCGAGATCGCAGGAATAAGCGTCGTGCGCCAATCGCGCAGAAACAAAAAGATAATCGCCGTCACCACCAGCACAGAGATCACCATCGACCGGATCACCTCACTGACCGCGCCCTGAATAAAGATCGCGTCATCCGAACTGACCGCAATCACCACCCCTGCGGGCAAGATCGGGCGCAGCTCGTCCAAGACCTTATGGATGCCTTGCGAGATCTGAATGGTGTTGGATTGCGCTTGGCCGATCACCGACAGGCCGACGCCGGTCTTGCCCTGCGCCTTGATCCTTGTGCCCGAGGGGTTGGCGGCCAGAAACACCGAGCCGATATCCTCTAGCCGCACGCCGTCTTTCAGCGTCAGCGCGGCGATTTGTTCGGGGGTCACCACTTTGGAGGTGGCGCGCACGATGATGTTTTGATTGGTGGCGTTCAGCGTGCCTGCGGGGGTATCGACCGCAACCAAGGCCAAGGCTTTGCTGACATCGGCCAAGGTCATGCCGCGCGCGGCCAAGGCGGCGGGGTTGACGTCAACGGTGACAATCTGCGCCGCATCGCCTTGCACCTGAATATCGGCCACCCCCGCAACCGCGCGCAGACGGTCCACCACCAGCGCATTGACCAGATCGGTCAAAGGCCCCAGCGACATGCTGTCCGAGGTCACCGCCAAGCGCATGATCGCTTGGGCGTTGCTGTCGGCCTTGACCACCACCGGCGTGCCCGCATCATCGGGCAGATCACGCACCGCGCGCGACAGCGCATCCCGGGTGTCGCTGGCCGCGACGTTGATATCGACATCGGCCGAAAACTCGACCGTGGTGCGGCTGGATCCATAGCGCGAGCTGGACGACACCCCCGTCACGCCCGAAACCCGCGCCGCAGCGCCTTCGATCACCGCTGTGATCTCGGTATCCACCGATTGCGCCGAGGCGCCGGGGTAATCGGTGGAAATCGTCAGCACGGGGCGGCTGACATTGGGCAATTCTTGCACCTGCGTGCCCATCAGCGCCGCAGCCCCCGCCACCAGAATGATTGCGTTCAGCACAAAGGCCAGCACCGGACGGCGCACGAATAAGGACGCAAGTGCAGCGCCTTGCTGGCTTTCAGATTTTGCCATGCCCCGCGCCCCCCTAGTTGCCAGCCGCAGCAGCGGCGGCGGCGGCAGGTTTGCCACCGGCTTTGCTGGCAGCCTCCGGTTCTGGGTCTGGCGCGCCAAAAATCTTCACCTCGGCCCCGGGTTTCAAGCCATCCAGCCCTTCAGTGACAACGCTGTCACCCGCCGCCAGATCGCCCGCCACCAAAACGCTTTCGGTGTTGCGCTGCACGATGCGCAGCTGCGCTTTTTCCACCTTATTGTCCTTCACCCGCCAGACATAGGCCCCGTCCGAGCCCCATTGCACCGACAAAGGATCAACCGTGACAAAGCTTTCGCCGACAAATTCCAGGCTGACGGTCAAGGCCATCCCCGGCCGCAGGCTGCCCGCGCTGTTGTCAAGCGCGGCTTGCACGCGAAAGGTGCCACTGGCGCTGTCGATCTGATTGTCCACGGCCACCACGCGGCCCGACAGCACATCTTGCGGCCGCGCCACCGCGACCATCTGCGCAAGCGCGCCCTGCGCCACGGCACCGCTGAGCCGTTCCGGCAGCCAGAAATCCACCCGCAGCACCGAGGCATCTTCGATCCGCGCGATCACCGTTTGCGGTGTAACCTCGACCCCCGGCGTGATGTCCAAAATCCCCACCACCCCGTCAATCGGCGCGAGGATGCTGCGGTCTTCCAGATCTTGGCTGGCGGTGCGCAGGTTCAACTCGGCCACCGTGGCTGCAAGCTGCACCGCTTGGCTTTGGCTTTCGGCCACGGCCTTGCTTTTCACCAAGGCCGCGTTGCGCACAAGCGAGCGTTGCGCGTCGGCAAAAGCCGCCTGCACCTTGTCAAAGGCAATCTGCTGGCTTTGATTGTCCAAAGTCGCAATCACCTGCCCCGCCGCCACATTGGCCCCCGAGCCGATCAGCACCGCCGTGACCTGACCGCTGCCCTTGGGCAGAACCGTCACCGCAGATTGCGCCGAAGCCGTGCCCAGCGCCGAAACCCGGCTGTTCAAAATCTCGGTCCCAGCCGGTTTCACCACCACCGTGCCCACTCGCGGCCCGCGCCCACCCCTGCCGCCCGCAGCGGCACCTGCCGGCGGCTTCGCACCACCGGCCGCTTTGCCCGTGGCTTGCGCAGCACCCGCAGCGCTTGGCTCGGCACCAATGCCCCAGCGCGCCAGCATCTGCCCCGCACCCGGAAAGAACGCGAGCCACAGCCCCGCCGCCACCGCCAGCACAACCAGCAACGCCGCACCCTGTTTGAACCCTGAACGCACGTTTTCCTCCAGCTCTGCCCTTTGGCAAACATAGCATGATCAATGGTTCCGCCAAGCTGGCCCGCAGCTTTTGCTCACCTATGCCTTTAACGTGGCAGCCAAGCGTTTCTGTCGCCAAAGACACCAGATGTCGCGCAAAGAAAAAGCGCCCCGAAGGGCGCTTTTTATTGGTCCAGAAAGCTGCGCAGCTTGCGCGAGCGGCTGGGGTGTTTCAACTTGCGCAAGGCCTTCGCTTCGATCTGGCGAATGCGTTCGCGCGTCACGCTGAACTGCTGGCCCACTTCTTCCAGCGTATGGTCGGTGTTCATGCCGATGCCAAAGCGCATCCGCAGCACACGTTCCTCGCGCGGGGTCAGGCTGGCCAAAACCCGCGTCGTGGTTTCCTTCAGGTTTTCCTGAATGGCGCTGTCCAAAGGCAGGATCGCATTCTTGTCTTCGATGAAATCGCCAAGCTGGCTGTCTTCTTCGTCGCCAATCGGGGTTTCCAGCGAAATCGGCTCTTTGGCGATTTTCATCACCTTGCGCACCTTTTCCAAAGGCATTTGCAGCTTTTCTGCCAATTCCTCGGGGGTTGGCTCGCGGCCAATCTCGTGCAGCATCTGGCGGCCCGTGCGCACCAGCTTGTTGATCGTCTCGATCATATGCACCGGAATACGGATGGTGCGCGCCTGATCGGCGATCGAGCGGGTGATCGCCTGACGGATCCACCAAGTCGCATAGGTCGAGAACTTATAGCCGCGACGATATTCGAACTTATCCACTGCCTTCATCAGGCCGATATTGCCTTCCTGGATAAGATCAAGGAATTGCAAACCACGGTTGGTGTATTTCTTGGCAATCGAGATCACCAGACGCAGGTTGGCCTCGACCATTTCCTTTTTCGCCTGACGCGCTTCTTTTTCGCCCTTTTGCACCTGATTAACAATGCGGCGGAATTCCGAGATATCGACGCCGATATAGGTGCCGACCTGCGCCATCTCGGCGCGCAGCTCTTCAACCTTTTCGCGCGACCGCTCCAGCAGCGCCTGCCAGCCGCGCCCCGATTTTTCCGCCATGCGGTCCAGCCAGGTTGGGTCCAGCTCGTAGCCTTGGTATTCTTCGATAAACTCGCGGCGGTTGATACGGGCCGCATCGGCCAGCTTTACCATGCCCGAGTTGATCGACATGATCTTGCGGTTGATGCCGTAAAGCTGGTCAATCAGCGCTTCGATCCGGTTGTTGTGCAAATGCAGCGCATTGACCAAAACCACGATCTCCGAGCGCAGCTTTTGATAGGCGGCTTCCTCGGTCGACGAAAAGCGGTGCTTTTCCGACAGGGTCGCCGACATCCGCAGATCCTGCATCTCGGCCAGCATCGCGTAATCGCTGGCGATCTGGTCCAAGGTTTCCAGAACCTTTGGCTTCAGCGCCGCTTCCATCGCGGCCAAAGACATCGAGGCGCCATCCTCGTCGTCGTCATCCTCGTCGCTTTCGCCGCGCATCAAAGGATTGCCGTCGGCATCGAGCTCAGGCTCGGCCACAGCAACAGGTTCAACCCGCCGCGGCGTGGCGCTGATCGGCACCGACCCCAGATCCGAGCCGACGATCTCTTCGTCGCCTTCCAACGAGCGGCCAAAGGTCGCCTCAAGGTCAATCACATCGCGCAGCAGAATGTCTTCGGACAAAAGTTCGTCACGCCAGATGATAATGGCCTGAAAGGTCAGCGGGCTTTCACAAAGCCCGGCGATCATGGTGTTGCGACCAGCCTCGATGCGCTTGGCAATCGCGATCTCGCCTTCGCGCGACAACAACTCGACCGAGCCCATCTCGCGCAGATACATCCGCACAGGGTCATCGGTGCGGTCCAGCGCCTCGGTGGTGGTATGCACCACCGCCACTTCGCCGCCACGCCCCGAGACATCGACCAATTCGCCAACGATCGGCGCTTCGCCACCCTCTTCAACGTCTTCGTCTTCGACCACATTGATGCCCATTTCGGACAGCATCGACATCACATCTTCGATCTGCTCGGAAGACACCTGTTCGGGCGGCATCACCTGATTAAGCTGCTCGTAGGTGATATAGCCACGCTCACGGGCATCCGCGATCATCTTCTTGACCGCAGCTTGGCTCATATCCAAGGAGACGTCTGCCTCTTCAGCTTCGGGCTTGCCGTCGTCGGTGTCTTTCGAGGCCATGAGTGCTCCTGTCTGGTCGTATTGGGGCTTCTCAGCGATGGACTGAGCCGAATCAAAATATAGCTGGTCGAATCAATAACGCGAATCACGGCAGGTTAAAGCCGAATCAGTGCTTTTTCTTCACCCAAACCTGCCCATCAATCAGGTTTTGCAGATGAGACATCATCGCAGAGCGGTCTTCGCCCAGATCTGCGGCATCCTCTCGGGTTGGATTGTCAGCGCGGTGGCGCGCTGCGGCCGCCTGCGACAAGCGCCAATCCAAGCCTTCGTCGGCCAGCCCCCAAATGTCTTCGGCGGCATCCTCGGTCTCTCGCCGCGCCGAACGATGCGCGGTCAATTTGGCAAATTCTTCCGCAAGACATAACGTCGCCAACTCCTCATCGTCGCGGTTGCTTACGCAGGGCGCAAACACAACATGGGAACGCGCGAACAATTCCTCAAGGTCAGCGCGCGCTGCCTTTTGGATATGATCCAAGAAATCTGCGGCCGCGCCATGCTGCAAGATCAGCCGCCGCAGCGTTTCTTGCGCCGGTGTCGGCAGATCCAACCGCTCAAGCGGGCTTTCAAACTTCGCCACCAGCTTTGGATGGCTGATCAATGTAGCCAGCACAATGTCGATGCGCTTGGCCTCTTCGATATGCGCATCGCCATTGGCCAAAAGCGTGCCCTTGGTCGAGGCAATCGGCGGCAACAACGGACCCTCAAAGCTGCGCTGGCCTTTGACAAAAGCCGGCCGCACCCCTGCCTTGGGCGCGCGACCCGGACGCTGGCCAAACAGCGCCCAGCGCAATTGCTTGATCTCTTCGCCGTAATGGGTGCGGATCGACGGATCAACGATGCGCTTGAGTTGCGCGCGCAAGACCTTATCCAAAGCAGCCTTGCGCTCGGGGCTGTCAAACACCCGCCCCTCGGTCTCGCGCTGCCACAACAAGCGCACCATCGGCTGCGCTTCCTCCAGCACGGTCTTCATGGCGGCAGCACCTTTGGACTTGATCAGATCATCAGGATCAAGCCCCGCAGGCATAACGGCAAACCGCAAGCCCTTGCCCGCCTCCAGCAAAGGCAGCGCCAGATCGATCACCCGCAAGGCCGCGCGAATGCCTGCGGTGTCACCATCCAGCGCGATGATCGGCTCATCAGAGATCCGCCACATCAAACGCAGCTGATCTTCCGTCACCGCCGTACCCAAGGGCGCGACAGCCGCGGTAAACCCCGCCTCAGACAGCGCAATCACATCCATATAGCCCTCGGCCACCACCAAAGGCGCGCCCTTGCCCGCCGCCTCGCGGGCGGGCGCATGGTTGAACAGATTGCGCCCTTTATCAAACAACTCGGTCTCGGGCCCGTTCAGATACTTCGCCCGCGCATTGGGGTCCATCGCACGGCCGCCCAAACTGATCGCCCGCCCGCGCCCATCGCGGATCGGAAAGATGATGCGGCCGCGAAACCGATCATAGGGCGCGCCGCCATCCTCAGGCTTGGCACAAACCCCCGCGCCGACGATCAGATCATCGGCCACCCCCTTTTGCCGCAGCGCCTGATAAAGACCCTGCCGCGCATCCGGCGCAAAGCCAATCTGCCAGCGCTCTTGTGCCGCCTCTGATAAACCACGCTTGGCCAAATAGGCCCGCGCCTCGGCGGCAGCCCCAGTGCGCAGCTGCAAGCGAAACCACTTCACCGCCTCTTCCATCACCTCGGCCAGCTGGGCGCGCCGATCGGCCACCTGCACCGCCCGCGGGTCGCGCGCAGGCATCGCCATCCCCGCCTCACGCGCCAAAACCTCGACGGCCTCCATAAAGCCAAGGTTCTCGCTTTCCTTGATAAAGGTCACCGCATCGCCCTTGGCATGGCAGCCAAAGCAATAATAAAAACCTTTGCGATCATCGACATGAAAGGAAGCCGATTTTTCCTGGTGAAACGGACAAGGCGCCCACATATCGCCCTTGCCCTGATTGGACTTGCGCGCATCCCATGTGACTTTCCTGCCCACAACCGAGGACAGCGAGACGCGATTGCGCAGTTCATCAAGGAATCCGGGCGGCAGGCTCATGCCTCGTTATATCAGCCCTTCCCCCCCCGCTGTAAAGCCTTCGCCGCAGGCTTTCATCTTGGTCTAAATATCCCCGCCGGAGGCTCCTTAGGCGAGGGGAGGACGCTCCGCGGGGGATATTTAGACCAAGATGAAAGCGCGGGTCTGCTTACCCCAGGATGTCGCGGGCAAGGTGGTGAAAGATCGCCACGCCGGCTTCGATAAGGGCGTCGGGGAAATCGTAGTCGGGGTTGTGCAGCGCAGGTGCGGTTTCACCTGCGCCCAGAAACAACATGGCGGATTTGGTTTTTCCCCAGCCGAACACGCCGAAGTCTTCCGAGGCGCGCTCTGGCAGGCCGCTGTCGTCAAAGGGGATCTGAAGCGCTGTCAGGCTGCGTTCCAGCTGCGCCACGGCCTCTGGGTCATTGACCGAGGCGGCAAAGCTGTCTTGTTGCGCAAAGCTGATCTTCAGGCCAAACGCCGCTGCATGGCGCTGGGCCAGATCGACGACGCGGCTTTGCAAGGCTGCCATTTGTGCGTCTTCGGTTGTGCGCAGCGTCACCCAGATTTCCGCAGCCCCGGGTGCTATGCCAAAGCTTTGCGCGCCCAGAGTTGCATGGGTCAGGGTCAGGCGTTGATAGGCTTGCCCCAGCGGGCCGGGGCGATCAAGCGCCATCAGCGCGGGCATCAGCTGCGACATGGCTTGCGCCGGTGAGAGGCCGTTTTCGGGTTCGGCTGCATGGGCGGTTTTGCCTTCCAGCATGATGCGCAGGCCTTGGCTGGCGCAATTGACCACGCCTGCGGCGAGGCGTGCCTGGCCAAGCGCTGCGCCCGGCCAATTGTGGATAGCAAAGGCCCAATCGGGGCGTAGGGCGGCATAGCGCAGATCTTGCACCACGGCGCGCGCGCCCGAGCCGTCTTCTTCGGCGGGTTGGAACATCAGCACCACCCGCCCCCGCGCGGGCCTGCGCCGTGCCAGCTGCCGCGCCAGCCCCAAAAGCAGCACCATATGGCCATCATGGCCGCACAGATGCCCCTTGCCCGCATGGGTCGAGCGGTAAGGCAGATCTGACAGCTCGGCGATCGGCAGCCCGTCCAGCTCGGCGCGAAACATCACTGTGGGGCCACTTTGCGCGCCTTGGAACAGGGCCGCCACGCCGTGACCGCCAAGGCCGGTGACGATCTCATCAGGGCTCAGCGCGTGCAGCGCCGCCACGATCTGCGCGGCGGTGCCTGCCTCGTCGCCCGAGACATCGGGGGTTTGGTGCAGCGCGTGGCGCTGTGCGATCAGCGCCACCAGATCGGCATTGCTTAGCCTCATGCCGCGCGTGCGGCGAGTGTTTTTAGCGCCACTTCCAGCTCGTGCCAGCCTGTACGCGCCATCGAGCGGAACAGCATGATCCGAAAGCCTTGCTCTGACACCCGCATCACCACGGCCGACATGTGATAAACCGGCGTGCGCGCGGCACTGCCTACGGGAAAAGCCGCAAGCCGCAGATCAATCGGCACATAGCGCGCCAGAGCATCAACCGCCAAAGGCCCCGAAAGCGACAGGGTGACCCAAGCGCCCGATTGATCGGTGGCCGCCGCCACCCCCGCCAGATCGGGGCAGTCTGCGCCGATCAAAAACGCCTGATCGCGCCCGCTCCAGACCATCAGCGCCGCGTCTTTGCTGGCAAAGCTGTTGACGCCCGGAAAGGCCAGCCCCAGCGGTTTCAGCGTCTTGGCCAGCGCTTTTGCTTGGCCAGGAAAGGGTTGGATCGAGGTCACAGCGCCGTGGTCCAGCTCCATCAGCACGGTGCCTGCGATGGTCAGCGGGGCTTGGCCTTCCAAAGCGGTCTTTGCAATATATTCAGGCACGAAGTCTCTCCCCTGCTTTGTCAAAGAACACCGGATCGCAGACCTCGCAGAGCACATCTACGCCGCGCAGACGGTCTACCAGCCGCACGGTATCGCCAATGCGCGCCCGCCCGTTCACCAAAAAGCCCAAAGCGATATGGCGGTCAAACATCGGCGAATACCCCACCGAGGTTGTATAGCCCAGACTGTTGACACGCGTCAGATCTGCTGCGGTATCAAAGAGATGCGCGCCCGAGGTGATCTCGGCAATCGTCACGGGCTTGAGCCCCACCATCTGCTCGCGCGCAGGGCCATGCAGGCCGTCGCGCTGGGCGCCCCGTTTGCCGATGCAGTCTTTCTTGGCCGAGATCATCTTTTCTGCGCCAATGTCATAGGCGGTGACACGGCCGTGGATCTCGGCATGGGTGATCAGGCCTTTTTCGATCCGCAGCACGTTCAGCGCTTCCATGCCATAAGGCCCGCCGCCCATGGTTTCGGCCCGCGCCACCAGATCGCGGAACAGCGCCTCGCCATAGCGGCTGGGCACCGCGATCTCGTAGCCTTCTTCGCCCGAAAAGCTGATGCGGAACAGACGCGCGTTGGTCGAGCCCAGACGCAGGCTGCCCGCAGCCATAAAGGGGAAGCCTTCCAGCGGGGCATCCAGCAGCGAGTTGATCAGCGCCCGCGCTTTCGGCCCTGCCACCGCAAATTGCGCCCAAGCCTCGGTGACGGAAATGAACCGCACATCCCAATCGGCGCAATGCGCCTGATGCACGAAATCCAGATGCCGCATCACCAGACCTGCGGCAGCGGTGGTGGTGGTCATCAGATAGTGGTCTTCGGCCAAGCGTGCCGAGGTGCCATCATCCAAAACATAGCCATCTTCGCGCAGCATCAGGCCATAGCGCACCCGACCAACCGGCAAGGTGCTGAAGGTATTGGTATAAACCAGATCAAGGAAGCGGCCCGCGTCGCGGCCCTGAATGTCGATCTTGCCAAGGGTCGAGACATCGCAAACCCCCACTGCCCCGCGCACATAAGCAATCTCGCGGTCACAAGACTGCCGCCATGTCGTCTCGCCCGGTTTGGGGAAATAGCTGGGGCGATACCACAGCCCCGCCTCAATCATCGGCGCGCCGCGGTCGCGGCTGGCTTGATCCGAGGTCATAAAGCGCTGCGGCGCAAAGCCTGCGCCGCGCCCGCCCGCCCCCATCGCCGCGATCGAAGTCGGCACATAGGGCGGGCGATAGGTGGTGATGCCAGTCTCGGCAATGCCGCGCCCGGTGGCATCGGCCAAAACCGCCAAGGCGCCAACGTTGGAGTTTTTGCCCTGATCGGGCGCCATGCCTTGGGTGGTATAGCGCTTCATATGCTCGACCGAGCGGAAGCCCTCTTGCGCGGAAAGCTTGACGTCTTTGGTGGTGACATCATTGGCGAAATCCAGCCAAGCGCGGCCCTTGCCCTCGACCTGCCACAGCGGGGTGATGGTATAGGGCAGACCCTCGGCGCGCGGCACGGCGATCTCTGTCGGCGCGCGCCCCAGCGCTTGCAGCGCTGACTGCGCGCTTTGCGCCCCTTCTGTCAGGCAATCGAGGCTGGAAAACGCGCCGTTGCAGGCGCCAGCGGCGCGCAAATTCGGCACGGCGTCAGCCATTGGCACAAAGGCCGCGATGCTGGCCTCCCACCTTGGCCGCCCGTTCATATGGCAGGTCAGATGCACCATCGGGTTCCAACCGCCCGAGACCAGCAAAAGATCGCAATCCATCTCGAAGCTGCCGGCCATGTGGCGGCCCGAGATCGCGGTCAGCCCCAGCCGGCCTTTGGTATCAGTGACTTCGGCGCCAAGATAGACCGGGCAATCTTCAATCGCCGAGGCATCGCTGCGGCTGTCCAAGATCGCCGCCACCGTCACACCTGCGGCGATCAGTTGCCGCGCCACCGCGCGCGCGCCGTCGTTATTGGCAAAAAGCACCACGCGTTTGCCTGCAACCACACCGTATTTATGCAGATAGGTTTGCGCCGCCGAAGCCAGCATGATGCCGGGGCGGTCGTTCATCGGGAAAGCGATCGGGCGTTCCAGCGCCCCTGCTGCCAGCACCACTTGGGCTGCCGTGATGCGCCAGAAACATTCGCGCGGCAGATCCGGGCGCGGGCTGCGGTGCAGCCCCACCCGTTCCAGCGCCGAATAGACCCCGCCATCATAGGCCCCGGTCACCGTGGTGCGGGTCATGATCCGCACATTCGGCAAAGCGCGCAGCTCGGCTTCGGCTGCGGCGACCCAGTCTGCGGCAGGCTTGCCGTCGACCTGACCCTCGGCATAGGGCAAGCGCCCGCCCAAGAGCCGGTCTTCTTCGCATAGGATCACATCTGCACCGGCGCGCCCTGCCGTCAGTGCGGCCATCAGCCCAGCCGGCCCCGCCCCCACCACCAAGACATCGCAAAAGGCGAAGGCCTTTTCATAATGCCCCTCGTCATGCTTGCCAGACAGGCTGCCAAGCCCTGCGGCGCGGCGAATGATCGGCTCGTAAATCCGCTCCCAAAAGGCGCGCGGCCACATGAAGGTTTTGTAGTAAAACCCCGCCGACAAAAACGGCGAGGCCAGATCGTTGATGCTGAGCAGATCAAAGCGCAGGCTGGGCCAGCGGTTTTGGCTGCGCACCACCAGACCTTCAAAGATCTCTTGCACCGTGGCGCGCACGTTTGGCGTCTGATTGGCGGGGCCCACCACTTCGATCAGCGCGTTGGGTTCTTCCGAACCCGCCGTCAAAACCCCACGCGGGCGGTGATATTTAAAACTGCGCCCCATCAGCCGCACGCCATTGGCCAACAGCGCCGAGGCGACAGTATCGCCCTTGAACCCCTGATAGCTGCGCCCGTCAAAGCTGAAGCTGACGGGCTTGGCGCGATCAATCTGACCTTTGCCTTCAATGCGCATCTTTGGCCCCCTTGTTGCGGCCCGCAACCAATTCAGCGGCCAGAACCGCGTGGCTGACCGTGTTGCGCGTCACCACCATCCAAGCGCCGCAGCCCTGTTCGTGATACCACAAATCCCGCGTCAATCCTGCCGGATTGTCCCGCAAGAACAGCTGGTTATCCAGATCATCCAGCGAGGCCCCCTCCCCCGCACGGGTCAGATAATCCTCGGTGCCCATATAGTAAAACTCACGCCGATCACGGCTGCCACACAGGGGGCAAGGTAGTTTCATGCGCTGTCTCCCTAGTGCAAATTATGTTGGCTGCCGGTGCCTTCTTCGTCCATCACCTCGCCAGTTCGGAACCGGTCCAGACGGAAGCGCTTGGCGACCTCGTGGCTTTCGCCGGTGGCCATCAGATGCGCCATGCACCAGCCCGAGGCAGGCACGGCCTTGAAGCCACCATAGTTCCAACCGGCATCGACAAACAGCCCCTCGATATGGGTCTTGTCGATGATCGGCGAGCCGTCGGGCGTCATATCCATGATCCCGCCCCAAGACCGCAGCACCTTGGCGCGGCCGATCATCGGCATCAGGGTCATGCCGGCCTCCATCACATGCTCGACCATCGGCAGATTGCCGCGCGACGCATAGCTGGAATAAAAGTCGATATCGCCGCCAAAGACCAAACCGCCCTTGTCGGATTGGCTGATATAAAAATGCCCCATGCCAAAGGAAATCACATGGTCGATGATCGGCTTTAGGCCTTCGGTTACAAAGGCTTGCAAGACATGGCTTTCAATCGGCAGGCGCATTCCGGCCATTGCCGCCACCTGGCTTGAGCGTCCTGCCACCACCATGCCAACCTTTTTGGCGCGGATCGGGCCGCGGGTGGTTTGCACGCCGCGCACGACGCCATTTTCAATATCAATGCCGGTGACTTCGCAGTTCTGGATCAGATCGACGCCGCGCCGGTCGGCGCCGCGCGCATAGCCCCAAGCCACCGCATCATGGCGCGCGGTGCCGCCGCGACGGTGCATCAAGCCGCCATAGATCGGAAAGCGGGTCTGCTCGAAATCCAGATAGGGCACCTCTTCGCGCACGCGCTCGCGGCTCCACAATTCGGCGTCATCGCCTTGGTTGATCATCGCATTGCCGCGCCGGGCCAAAGTGTCGCGCTGCCCGTCGGAATGGCAAAGCACCAGCTGGCCGCGCTGGGAATGCATGACGTTGTAGTTCAGCTCGGCCTCCAGCCCTTCCCAAAGCTTCAGCGAATGGCTGTAAAACTCCGAGTTGCCGGGCATGTAATAATTGGCGCGCACAATCGTGGTGTTGCGCCCGATATTGCCGCCGCCAAGATAGCCCTTTTCCAGCACCGCGATATTGGTAAGCCCATGGTTTTTCGCCAGATAATAGGCGGTCGATAGCCCATGCCCGCCACCACCGATGATGATCGCATCATATTCGGCCTTGGGCTCTGGGCTGCGCCAAGCGGGGCCCCAGCCCTTGTTTCCCAACAGCCCCTGCGTGATCACTTTCAGGCCAGAATAGCGCATCGCACCGCTCCTTGAATTTGCAGGAAGTGAACCCGCTTTGCGCCCCTTATTCAATACCTAAAGCCCGCCCACGCGTGTATCCGCGACACCCGATGTCGCAGTCCAGCCTTGCCACTTGCGCCACGCGGCCGCGGTGCGCCTTGGCGCAGCCAGTCTGGCGGCGGCCAAAGATCGAATCACACCCTATCAAGCGCCCAGCCGGGCGCCACATCGGTAGGCTCGATTTTGGAAACGATTCAGCCCGCTGAAAGGGATTGTCGCGCCCACCCGCCGCGCCGCCACGCTGATTGCACAATTGCCTTTCAAATCGCCATACGAAAGCCAAAGCTCTCTCACCTTATGCAGACTTGACGAGATCATCTACGCCTTCGGGCCAACGCCGCCGCTTTCGGCCGCAAGACGTGAATTTGGGATAGAGCTATGAAAAAGACCACATTTCGCATTCTTCAGCGTCTTTTGAGGCTTGGCTCACATCCGGCGTCGCGCCGCTTTGTCGAGGACACACAGGGGTCCTTGTTGCTGCTAACGTTATATCTGTTTGTGATCATGGCCTTTATGGGCGGTCTTGCAATCGACTTGATGCGCTACGAACAAACCCGCACATCGCTGCAAAATACGCTGGACCGCGCCACCTTGGCCTCGGCCTCGCTGTCGCAGACCCTGGACCCCGATCAGGTCGTCAGCGATTATTTTGCCAAGGCTGGCATGTCGAATTATCTGCAAAGCGTCACCGTAACCAATGGCGTGAACTTCCGCACCGTCGAGGCCAATGCCTCGGCCACCACAGACGCCTATTTCATGCATCTGATCAAAAACGGCGATATCAACTCGGACCCCAAGCGCATCGCCATGACCACCAAAGGCAAGTCTATAGCTGAACAGCGCATCAACAATGTTGAAATCAGCCTTGTTCTCGACATCTCCGGTTCGATGGGGTGGAACAACCGCCTCGAGAACCTGAAAGTTGCAGCCAAGGATTTTGTACAAACTGTTATTTCCAACGATGCGGCAGGCAAGATCTCGATCTCGATTGTGCCCTTTGACGATCATGTCAACTTGGGCCCTGATCTGCGCAGCAAATACACCGGCCTGACAAATGACCAAGGCTTTGCCAATGCCTATTGCATTGACCTGCCCGCTTCGACCTACAACTCGACCGGCATTGATCCCACAGCCAGCATGCCCATGGTCTCTCTGCATGATTTCGCGAGTGACACCTACTATGCGCAAGGCTTTGTAAGCCCGACAGATCGGACCTATTCGATCGGATATGATCCGGTTTACAATCGGAACACCGCGATCTGCCCAACGATAACGAACAATTTCCTGCGTTTGCCAACCCGCTCGATCCCAGCATTGAACGGCTACATAGATGGCTTGGTGGCGCTTGGCGGCACGGCGATCAACATCGGCATGAAATGGGGCGTGACGATGATGGACCCAAGCCAGCGCGCGATCTTCACCAGCCTGCGGCAAGATGGCAAGATCCCGAACGAGATCCCCGATCGTCCCCTAGCTTATGGCGACAAGAATGTGATGAAGGTGATCGTGCTGATGACCGACGGCGAAAACTCGGGCGGGCGACGGGTTGCTGAAGCCTACAAAACCGGCCCCTCGCCAATCTATTTCAGCTCCGTTGAGGGCAGATATTCGATCCGCTTCACCTCGGGGCGTCCGTCAGCAGCAGGGTCAAACGAATATTATGTTCCGCATCTGAATGCTTGGCGATCGACACCTTACAACAATGGAACAAAAGGTTGGGTTTGGGATTGGGGGTATTCGCCTGAATTGGGCTGGCGGTGGCAGTATTTTTACCGGGATCTCGACAAGACGACCCAACTGACCTGGCCAGAAGTCTGGAGCAAAATGCGCCTGAGTTATGTTGCATGGCAGTTCTATGCCCGTGGCCTCGGCTATAACAACTGGAACAGCATGGTGAACAACTTCTACGCCGCCATCGACAAGCTGTCGACCGTCCCCGATGCAGCCTCGATGAACCAACAACTGCAATCAATCTGCACTCTGACAAAGGACAAGGGAATTGTTGTCTATGGAATCGCCTTCGAGGCGAGTGCCAATGGCCAAGAGCAGATTTCAAAATGCGCCAGCTCGCCCGCGCATTACTTCAACGCCGAGGGCCTTCAAATCGGAACCGCTTTCAAGACCATCGCCAATAACATCAACCAGCTTAGATTGACCCAATGATCCGTTCCCTACGCTTCAAGTTCAGCCGCCTGACCCGTGCCTTTCGCAATGACGACGGCATGGCCAGCATCGAATTTGCTCTGATGATCCCTTTGCTCTTGGGGGTCTTCATGGCGTCATTTGAAAGTGGAATGCTGATGACACGGTCAATCATGCTGGAACAATCGGTCGATATGACCATGCGCGAATTGCGTCTGGGCCATTACCCGACGCCAACCGCAGAGCTGCTTAAAAGCGAAATCTGCCGCCGAACGGTGATTTTCAAAGACTGCGAACAGAACATCATGATCGAAATGACCCGCCTAAGCACCAGCACCTGGGCCCTGCCGAAAACGGGGGTGAAATGTATTGATCGTTCCCAAGATATCCAACCCGTCACCACTCTGCAAATCGGCCAGAAAAACGATCTTATGTTGGTGCGGGTCTGCGTGCCACAGGATGCGCTTTTCCCCACGACCGGAATAGGTCTTGGCCTGCCTAAGGATGGCAAGGGCGGCTACGGGGTTATTGCCGTCACGGCTTTTGTCACTGAACCTAATTAAGGAGCCGCACATGCGCTGGTTTACTTCTTCGCTGCGTCGCTTCCGTGAGGATCAAAGCGGCACCCTGATTGCAGAAGCCGTGATTGTCTTGCCGATGATGCTTTGGGCCTATCTGGCGATGTTTGTGTATTGGGATGCCTACCGCTCGATCAATTCCGCACAAAAAGCGGCCTATACCATTTCGGACCTGATCTCGCGCGAGATGAACACCGTGCCTTTGACGCCTGCCTATATCACGGGCATGCGCGATCTCATGCAATATCTGATAGATGACACCCAAGCCGTCAGCATCCGCGTCAGTTCAGTGACCTATTCAAAGACCCGCACCCGGCTTGAAGTGGATTGGTCGATCTCACCCGACAGGGCCTTGTCCGCCCTGACAACAAACACCTTGGCAACGGTTCAAAGCCGCATTCCAGCGATGTCAGATGGCGACCACGCCATCATCGTTGAAACGCAGGTGCAATATCATCCGGCCTTTGAGGTTGGTCTCAGCGATCAGGTGTTGGAACAGTTCATCGTCACCCGCCCCCGCTTTACCCCAAAGATCTGTATGACGGGGTTTAGCTGCACTTGATCGTTTTTTTCAGATCACGAGTGCCAGTTAATGCGATCAGAGCGCCCAAAATCAGCTGACCCGATTACATAAGAACAGATTGTGCGATCACGCACAGCGGCTTGCCGATTTTTATCCAAGCTTTCGCCATTGCCGCTGTGGTCTTGCAGACCTATCTCTGGATCAACCTGCACTGCCGAACCAAGGAGGCTGCCATGTCCCTGCGTCCCGTTACCCGTACATCGCTTGCTCAACCCCATGTCGAGGGCGCTGGCGTGCATCTGCACCGTGCCTTTGGCTTTGGCGATCCAAGCCGGCTGGACCCTTTCTTGATGTTTGACGATTTTCGCGGTGACGCGCCGCGCGATTATATGGCGGGCTTTCCCTGGCACCCGCACCGCGGCATTGAAACCATCACCTATGTGCTGGCCGGTGCGGTAGATCACGGCGACAGCCTTGGCAACCGTGGCACCCTGAAGGGCGGCGATGTGCAATGGATGACCGCAGGCTCGGGAATTTTGCATCAGGAAATGCCCAAGGGCAACGCGCAGGGGCAGATGCACGGCTTTCAGCTTTGGGCCAATCTGCCGCGCGAGCTGAAGATGACAAAGCCACGCTACCAAGACGTCAAGGGTCATGACATCCCCGAGCTGCTGGAAGACGACGGCACCGTGGTCAAGGTGATCGTGGGCTCGTTCTGGGGCAAGACCGGGCCGGTGGACGGCATCGCCGCCGATCCGCAATACCTTGATATCTTCGTGCCGCCCGAGAAAAAGCGCAGCTTTAAAATCGACACCCGCCGCCAAGCCTTTGCCTATGTCTTTGAAGGCGCTGGCCGCTTTGCCGATGCAGCGGCCCCGCGCGGCGTGCTGATGGAAAAGGAATATAAGGGCCAAGAGCTGAACATCCGCGATATGTCGGGCAATCGCAGCCTTGTCGAATTTGGCAAGGGCGACGAGATTACCGTGCAGGCTGGGCCAGATGGCATCCGGTTCTTGCTGATCTCGGGCGCGCCTATTCAGGAACCCGTAGCATGGCATGGCCCGATCGTGATGAACACCCAAGCCGAGTTGCAGCAGGCGATGACCGAACTGCGCAACGGCACCTTTATCAAACCCGCGCATTGACGCGCCCGGCGCGCGCGATATGGTGCCAGCCATGACATCCATCTTGCGCGCGCTTTCCCTGCTTTGCCTGACCGCCTGCACGCAGTTTCCCAGCGTGGACGCGGCGGCTGCACCTGATTTGGCAGGCCCTGCGCTTTTGCCAACACGAGATTTGGCGGTAGACCCGCTCGATCCACTGGCCGAAGACCCGCTGGCCGCAAGCAGCGCCGCTTTGCGCGCCCGCGCCGCAGCCCTGCGAAGCAGGTGACAACCGCGCGCCGCGTTGCCTTTGGCCCCGCCTTGGGCTAACAAACTCCAAATTCAAAACCACGGAGTTTCCCCATGTCGGCTGCCCCCCTGCGCATTGGTCTTGCTGGCCTTGGCACTGTCGGCATTGGTGTTGTCAAAATCGTGCAAGATCACGCCGATCTGATCGCGCGCCGCACCGGCCGCGCGGTGGTGATCACCGCCGTTTCGGCGCGTGACCGCACGAAGACCCGTGATGCGGATCTGTCGGGCTATGCTTGGGAAACCGATCCGGTGGCCTTGGCCCAGCGCGAGGATGTCGATGTCTTTGTCGAGGTGATGGGCGGCCATGAAGGCCCCGCGAAACTCGCCACCGAAGCCGCGATTGCGGCGGGCAAGGATGTGGTCTCGGCCAATAAGGCGCTCTTGGCCCACCACGGCCAAGCCCTTGCGCTTGCGGCCGAATCCGCAGGCCGCGTCATCCGCTTTGAGGCTGCGGTTGCAGGCGGCATACCGGTGATCAAGGCGCTGACCGAAGGGCTTGCGGGCAATCAGATCAAACGCGTCATGGGGGTGATGAACGGGTCGTGCAATTATATCCTGACGCGGATGCAGAACGACGGCATGACCTACCAACAGGTTTTTGACGCAGCCCAAGCGCTTGGCTACCTCGAGGCCGATCCGAATTTGGATGTCGGCGGCATTGATGCGGGCCATAAGCTTGCGTTGCTGGCCTCGATCGCCTTTGGCACCAAGGTCAGCTTTGACGCGGTCGAGCTGGAAGGCATCGGCAAAATCTCGATCGACGACATTCATCTGGCCGCCGATATGGGCTACCGCATCAAGCTTTTGGGCGTGGCGCAGATGACCGGGCGCGGGCTGGAACAGCGCATGACCCCCTGCCTTGTGCCCGCTGACAGCCCGCTGGGCCAATTGCAAGGCGGCACAAATATGGTGGTGCTGGAAGGCGATAGCGTCGGCCAGATCGTGCTGCGTGGTCCGGGTGCCGGCACTGGCCCCACCGCAAGCGCGGTGATGGCCGATGTGCTGGACATCGCGCGCGGCGCGCGGATGCCGACCTTTGGCCAGCCTGCGGCCACGCTTGCCGACCCGATTGCTGCGGTCTCGACCACGCCTGCCAGCTATTATCTGCGCATGACGCTGCTGGACAAACCCGGCGCGCTGGCGAAAATCGCCACCTGTCTGGGCGAGGCTGGCGTCTCGATTGACCAGATGCGCCAATATGGCCACGAGGGCACGCTTGCCCCCGTGCTGATCGTCACCCACAAGGCCACCCGCGCCGATATCGACCACGCCATGTCGCGCTTTGACGCCACCGGCGTGATGGCGGCGGCCCCCGTGGCGATCCGTATCGAAGAGGTCTGATCGCCCATAACCCCGCGCTGACGCCTGCAAAACCTGCCCCAAAGCTTGCGGCAAAACTTTCGCAAATGCGTTAGCGCCACCATCCTTGCCCGCCTTTGCCCCGCCCGCTAAGGGGGTCAAAAGCCCCCGTGCAAAGGATGCCCCAATGGCCGATGCTTCCGAATTTCAAGACCGCCTGCTCTCGCTCGGCCTTGCCCGTGTGTCCGAAGCAGCCGCGCTTGCCTCTGCCAAACTGATCGGGCGCGGCGATGAAAAAGCTGCCGATCAGGCGGCGGTCAACGCCATGCGCGACCAGCTGAACCTGCTGGATATCGCGGGCGTCGTGGTCATCGGTGAGGGCGAGCGCGACGAGGCACCGATGCTGTTTATCGGCGAAGAGGTCGGCACCGGCCGCGGCCCCGCCGTTGACATCGCCCTTGACCCGCTGGAAGGCACCACCCTGACCGCGAAAGACATGCCCAACGCCCTGACCGTGATCGCCATGGCACCGCGCGGCACCCTGCTGCATGCGCCCGACGTCTATATGGACAAGCTTGCCATCGGGCCGGGCTATGCCCCCGACACCGTCACCTTCGAGATGACCCCCGCCCAACGCGTCCGCGCGCTGGCCCGCGCCAAGGGCGTGGCCGCAGACGAGATCACCGTCTGCATCCTTGAACGCCCCCGCCACGAAGACCTGATCGCCGAGGTGCGCTCGACAGGTGCCGCGATTCGTCTGATCACCGACGGCGATGTTGCGGGCGTGATCCATTGCGCCGAAAGCGAAATCACCGGCATCGACATGTATATGGGCTCGGGTGGCGCGCCCGAAGGCGTGCTGGCGGCTTCGGCGCTAAAGTGCATGGGCGGGCAGATCTATGGCCGGCTGTTGTTTCGCAATGATGACGAACGCGCCCGCGCAGCCAAGGCGGGCATCACCGATCTGAACCGCATTTACACCCGCGACGATATGGTCACCGCCGACGTGATCTTTGCCGCAACCGGCGTCACCCAAGGCTCGATCCTGCAAGGCATCAAAACTGAACCCGGCTGGGTGACCACCGAAACCCTGCTGATGCGGTCAAAAACCGGATCGGTGCGGCGGATGAGCTATCGCAGCCCGATGAAAGCGTGATTCCCGCTTGCTCCGGCCCTTGTGCTGGGGCAAGCCTAGGCCATGACCCAAAGCGCCTTTCTGAATGTCGACTGCTCGCTGACCAACCGCCGCTGGATTGGCCCCAGCAACGAGGTTGAACGCCTTGCCGTGGCGATGGCCCAAGCCACCAAACTGCCGCTGCCGCTTTGCAACACGCTGGTGGCGCGCGGCGTGGCGCCGCAAGATGCCGAAGCCTTTCTTGCGCCGCAGCTGCGCGACCTGCTGCCCGACCCCTTGCGGATGAAAGACACGGGCCGGGCTGCGGCCCGGTTTCTGCAGGCCGTTAAATCCCGCCAACGCATTGCGATCTTTGCCGATTATGATGTCGATGGCGGATCTTCGGCAGCCCTGCTGATCGTCTGGCTGCGCGCCATGGGGATTGCGGCAACGCTTTATATTCCCGACCGCATCGACGAAGGCTATGGCCCGAATGTGCCTGCGATGGCAGCTTTGGGGGCGGCGCATGATCTGATCCTCTGCGTCGATTGCGGCACGCTTAGCCACGACCCCATTGCGGCGGCGGGCTGCGATGTCATCGTGCTTGACCACCATTTGGGCGGCGAAACCCTGCCCCCCGCCTATGCGGTGGTGAACCCAAATCGGCAGGATGAAGACGGCGATCTGGCGCATCTTTGCGCCGCTGCCGTGGTGTTTTTGATGCTGGTCGAGGCAAACCGGCAGCTGCGCGGCCAAGGCGTCACCGGCCCCGATCTGATGGCGATGCTGGATCTGGTGGCGCTGGCGACCGTGGCCGATGTCGCCCCCCTGATCGGCGTCAACCGCGCGCTGGTGCGGCAGGGGCTTAAGGTGATGGCGCGACGCGAAAGGGTCGGTCTGCGCGCGCTTGCCGATATCGCGCGAATGGACCAAGCCCCAACCGCCTATGCGCTGGGCTTTTTGCTGGGGCCGCGCGTCAATGCAGGCGGTCGCATCGGCCAAGCCGATCTGGGCGCGCGGCTGTTGTCCACCGATTCTGCCTCCGAAGCCGCGGCCTTGGCCGAAAGGCTGGATGTTTTGAACACCGAGCGCCGCGCCATCGAGGCCGCCGTGCGCGAAGAGGCTCTGGCCCAAGCCGAGGCGCGCGGCACCCAAGGCCCGCTGGTCTGGGCGGCGGGCGAAGGCTGGCACCCCGGCGTTGTCGGCATTGTCGCCGCCCGACTAAAAGAGGCCACCCACCGCCCCGCCGTGGTGATCGGCTTTGACGGGGTCGAGGGCAAAGGCTCGGCCCGATCGGTCACCGGCGTCGATCTTGGCGCCGCAATCCAGCGCATCGCCGCCGAAGGCCTGCTGATCAAAGGCGGCGGTCACAAGATGGCCGCAGGTCTATCGCTGCACCGCGACAAGCTGGAAGACGCCATGGCCCGTCTGTCAGAATTGCTTGGAAAACAAGGTGCTGGCGCCGGTGGGCGCGAGGATTTGCGCATCGATTGCCTGCTGATGCCCACCGCCGCCACCCCTGCCTTTGTCGAACAGCTCGAGTCCGCAGGCCCCTTTGGCACCGCCGCCCCCGCACCGCGCTTTGTCTTTACCGACACCGCCGTCACCACCCGCCGCGTCGGCAGCTCGCATCTGAAAATCAGCTTTGGCGACGGCATGGGCGCAAAAATCGACGGCATCGCCTTTGGCGCCTTTGACACCCCACTGGGCGCAGCGCTTGAAAACGCAGGCCATCAGCGCTTTCATCTGGCAGGCCGGCTCGAGCTGAACACATGGGGCGGGCGCAGCAAAGTGCAATTGCGTCTGGAAGATGCTGCAAAGGCGTAACTTTCCTCTTGCGAGTCAGTCAAGCTGCCCTTAATAACCCCTCTCAGTGGCCCGTTCGTCTATCGGTTAGGACATCTGGTTTTCAACCAGGCAAGAGGGGTTCGACTCCCCTACGGGCTGCCACTCATCCTATATCAGTTATTGATATTGCTCAATAATTCGCAAGATCGAAAATCTCCACCCACAATCCATCCTATCACTGGAAGACCGCTGAAAGCGCCCCTTCAGGCTGGAAACAGTCACGCGAACGTGAATGTCGCGCTTGCCGGACGCCTCGCTTGCATCACTTCGCAATGCCAAAAATCGGCACCGAACGCGGATTTTAGTTCATCATGTGCCTTTGTTCGCCCTTCCCAGTCTTCATTGGTTTCAACGATACGTTCAATCGCCCTATGAGCCGCTTCGGGCGCGACCAACTCACAACGCATTTGCCACGGTGCAAAGTTCTTGGAGGCTTCGTCAGTCCCTTCGACGGCGGCACAGTGATAGGCTTCTAGCAAGTCGATGTAAGCGGCTTGTTTTTCACGAAAGCGCCGTTCGTCTTGTTTCGATCTTTCAGCAAGCCAAGACTGAATAAGCGCGGTCACGACCGACCCAAGCCCAAACGCGGTATGACGCGATAATATGTCCACGATCAAGGTTCCGGTAAATCACTCGGTTCAATTTTGACCATACACGACAAACACAAACAAAAGCCGCTCACGAAAGCGCGGCAGGTGCTTCCTCGTGGCCTTGGGAAGATCGAAATAGATTTCGGGGATACCCACAATATCGCCGTCGGGGTCGATACCCGCTGAGGGGCAGGCTTGACGCATGGTCTGCCCCGCAGCGACCGCGACGACCGCAGGGAGGGCCCTGCCCGCGC
>NZ_DAIPZF010000036.1:0-29323 GCF_036782355.1 Cypionkella sp. | reverse complement strand
GCCGATGCGCCCAAACCGCCCACATATCCCTTCAATTCCATCAATGTCAAAGAGCGAGGACACAAAACTGACAACACACCCGCTCTTCGGGCGCATCTGCCATCTTATCTCCAGTTATTCTTTGCGAGCATTTCAACTTCGCTTCCGCTTCCGTCCGTCTGCATCGCTGCGTCTGTTCGTCTTCGGTGAGGCGTTATCTAGGGTGAGTTGCTGGGGCCCGCAAGTGGAAAAATCGGTTTGCTTGTCTTTTTTCTGTTACGCCCAATGTTTATAGGGGTTTTTCACAGCGACTGCCTAAGGTTTCAGCCGGCAGAAAACCCTGTCTTTGGCAGATTGAAGCAAAACGCGCCGAATCTGGGGGGCGATTCCCTGATTTTAGCCGACTCGGGTGCCCTGATAGGTGATCTTTCCGCCTGCAATCGTCAGGGCGATTCCCATATTGCCCAGATCTTGCGGCGCCGTGGTCTCGATATTGCCATCGAGCAGCACCAGATCGGCGGCAAGGCCAACCATCAGCCGGCCGGTCAGATGTTCCATATGCGCAGCCCAAGCCCCCCCGGCGGTATAGGCGTAGAGTGTCTCGTAAAGCCCCATCTGTTGGTTGGCTGCCCCCTCGTAGGTTGGCCGCGTCAAAGCCGCCTGCACGCCGCGCAGCACCGAGACATCTGTCACCGGCCAATCGCTGGCAAAGGCAACCTTCGCCCCCGCCTCGACCAAGCTGCGGCACAGATAGGCATCTTGCCAGCGATCGCGTGCAATCACCGAGCCCATCGTCGACATCGGGAAATCCATCGCCCCGGGGGCATGCGGCGGTTGCAGGCTTGCCACGATGCCTAAAGCCGGAATGCGGGCAATATCGGCGGGGTCAATCAGTTCAATATGTTCGATGCGGTGACGCAGATCGCGGTTGCCGGTGCTTTGGGCGGCCTCGTAGCCGTCGATCGTGGTGCGCACTGCGCCATCGCCAATGGCATGCACAGCAATTTGCAGGCCGCGCCGATCGATTTCGGTGCAGATCTCGCGAAAGCGGGCGGGATCGAACAGCGGCGCGCCGGTGATATCGCTGTCAGGATAGGGGTGCAGCATAAAGGCGGTGCGGCTGTCGACCACGCCATCCATGAACATCTTTACAAAGCCACTGCTGACCCATTCACCACAATATTCGGCCGCCATCGCCGAGGCACGGTCCAGCTCGGCCAGATCCATATGCGGTTTGAAATGGAACGGCACCTTGACCCGCGCCGTCAGCCGGCCTTCGGCTTCTAAGTCGCGCAGCAGCTCGCAGGTGTAGCGGTTGCCATCCATATTCACCATCGAGGTGATGCCATGGGCTGCGCAATGCGCAAGCCCTGCCGCCACCTTGTCGCGATCCGCAGCGCGCATAGCCTCGGACGGCCAGGGCGAGGGTTCCGCCCCTGTGGCAATGCCCAACTGCAAATGCGCCTCGCCGCCCAAGGCCAGAATCGGGCCAAAGGCTTCGAACTCGCGCAGCTCGCCGCTGGCAAGCCCGTCTGGCGCCATCACCACCTCGTGGCCATGCGGCATCTTGGCCCCATGCAGCAGGCCTGCGGCGGTCAGAGCGGCGGTATTGGCCCAAACCGTGTGATGATCGGGCGACATCATTGCGATCGGGCGATCAGGCAACACGCGGTCCAGATCGGAGCGGGTCACTGGCGCGCCCAAGATTTCATAGCTTGCCCCCTGCGCCAGCAAAATCGGGCGCTGTGGGAAGGCGGCTGCATAATCGGCAAAGGCCTTGTGCAGGGCGTCAAAGCCGTAAAGGCCGCCCAGTTGCAGCTGGCTTAACTCGGCACCGCCCAAGACCAGATGCAAATGGCTTTCGACAAAGCCCGGCAATAGGCTGCGCCCGCCTGCATCTATCACCCGCGCGTCGGGCAGCGCGGCTGTCACCTCGGCATGACTGCCCACCGCCACAATCCGGCCTGCGGCAAAGCCCACCGCCTCGGCCCGAGGGCGCGCGGCATCCATTGTCAGCACAACCGCATTGGTCAGGATTGTTGGCTCTGTCATCACAAGCTCCTTTTGCAGCACCTAGGCGCGATCTGCGGCCAAACGCTCTGCCATCACACAGAGCATTTCAAACATGATCGAAATGCCCAGCCAAGCCGTGCCGCCGCTGGCGTCAAAGGGCGGCGAGACTTCGACCAGATCGGCACCGACAATCTTGATGCCTTTCAACTCGCGCGCCACCTGCAAGGCCTGCCAAGAATTCGGCCCGCCAACTTCGGGCGTGCCGGTGCCGGGCGCAAAGGTCGGGTCCACGAAATCAATGTCATAGGTGATATAGGTGTCACCGGTGCCCACGATCTCGCGCGCTTCGGCCATCACATCGGACACGCCACGGGCATGAAACTCGGCAATCGGAATGATGCGAATGCCGTTGGCGGCGGCAAAGTCCCAATCTTCGCGCCCGTAAGCCGTGCCGCGAATGCCAATCAGGCAATAGCGTTTGGGGTCGATCAACCCCTCTTCCACCGCGCGGCGAAACGGGGTGCCGTGGTTATAGCGGCTGGTGCCAAAGTAGATGTCGTTCAAATCGGTATGGCTGTCGAATTGTATCATGCCAACGGGGCGCTTTTTCGCCACCGCGCGCAGAATCGGCAGCGAGCACAGATGATCGCCGCCGCCCGTCAGCGGCAGAATGCCCGCAGCGACAACGCGGTCGTAAAACGCCTCCATCCGCGCCATCGAATCCATCAGATCGGCGGGGTTTGGCGCGACATCGCCCAGATCGGCGCAGTTGCACAGATCAAAGGGGGCTACCCAAGTTGCCCCGTTCATCGCGCGGATCATCGTAGACAGATCGCGCAACTGCCGTGGGCCATGGCGCGGGCCGGGGCGGTTGGTGGTGCCGCCATCCCAAGGCGCGCCGATCAGCCCGATGTCAACCTCGCCAAAGCGGTCATGCTCGAAGGGCACATGCGGCAGGCGCATAAAGGTGGGGATGCCCGCGAATCGAGGCAGATCGAAGCCCGAGACCGGTGCGAAAAATCCGTCGTTTGCTCTGCCTGTCATGATTTCCGCCTTTTGCTGTCGATTCTTTTCGGCATCAGATCAAATCCTTGGGCGATTGTCAGCCAAGCTGCGACCACATTCGCCCATAAGCGACCCCGCATGCATGCCAAGGCTTGACCCGCCCGCCGCCTTCGGTCCTTATCAGAGCGTCAGACACTGCCTCTAAGGATAATCGCATGTTCTCGAAAACCGCCGACCCAACGGCCGCACCACAACGTCCCGCAAGCGGCTCGGCGGCCAGCAACAACCGCTCGGTTTTTTCGCCCGACCTCAAAATCGTGGGCGACGTAACCTGCTTGGGCAGCATCGAAGTGCAGGGCGAGGTGGAAGGCACGATTGCCGCCCATACCCTGACCATCGGCACCGAGGGCCGTGTGCAAGGCCAAGTGGCAGCTGACAGCATCGAAGTGAAGGGCAAGCTTGATGGCCGCGTTGATGCCAACAGCTTTACTCTGCGCGCCTCGGCGCAAGTGGCCGCCGATGTCAGCTATTCGACGCTGGTGATCGAAAGCGGCGCGCATATCGAAGGCCGGTTTTCAAAGCCCAACGCGTAAATTTTCGGGCGCAGAGGCGCCTTAGCCGACAGGCGGGATTGAATAGGTCAAACCCGCCCGCGCGACGGGTTCGGCTTGTCCTTCGGAATAAAGCATCACATCCCCCACCGCCAAGCTGCGCCCCAGCTTCAAGATCCGCGCCTCGGCAAGCAGATCGCAGCCTGCACGCGGTTTGCGCATGAAATCGATGCTGCAATTGGTGGTCACCGCCAAGGCCACCGGCCCGATCCGCGCCAAGATCGCCAGATACATCGCCACATCGGCCAGCCCAAACATCGCAGGCCCCGAAACCGTGGCCCCCGGCCGCAAGTGCCGCTCGCTGACCCGCAGCCGCAGACATAGCCCGGCTTGATCCGACCGCTCGACCCAAAAATCATCCGCCATCTGCGGCATATCGCTGTGCAAAAACGCCTGCAATTCGGCCACCGTCATCTTTAATGGGCTCATGCCCCTGCCCCCCTTGCCGATCCTCGCATCAGACCCAAGCCCAAGCCCAGCGCCAAGACTGCCAGCCCAAGACAACTTCCCAGCACCACGCCAGGCCCACCGAGCTGCAACAGCGCCGCCCCGACCGAAGGCGCTGCCGCCGAAGCAAGGATAGGCGCCACCGATGTCGCCCCTGAAACCGCGCCAAAGCCGCGCCGTCCCAGAATATCGGCCACCAAGACCGGCCGCAAAATTGACAACAACCCTGCCCCAGCCCCCTGCATTGCGGCGAAAACAAAGATCAAACCGGGCAAGACCCCCGCGCTGATCAGCGCCAGACTTGCCGCAAAAATCGCCAGCAAAGACAAAACCGTCGCCCACGCATTGCTAAGGCGCGCGCCTTGCAGCAGCAGCGCCAAGCGCCCCAAAACTTGCGCAGGCCCAATGCTTGCCGCCGCCAAAGTCGCAAGCCCGCCCGAGGCCCCCCGATCTTCAAACAGCATCAGAACATAGGTCAGCAAGATGCCATGGTTCAGCCAAACCAGCCCAAACAGCACCGCAAGCGCCCAAAACGCAAGCCGGCGCATCGCCAGCCCCAGCGCGCCTGAATCGGGTTCGGGGCGCAGATCCTCGGCGCGCTCCAACCGGCGCAGATCGCGCACCGCCAGCATATTGACGCCCCCGCCAATCAGCACCAGCACGGCAAAGGCCATCAGAGCCGCCTGCCCGCCCAAGACACCGCCCAGCCAATGGCCCAGCGGAAAGGCCAAAGTGCCGGAAAACCCCGCAACCAAAGTCACTTTGGTGATCGCGGCGCGCGCGCCCAAGCCCAAGCGCCGCGTCAAAAAAGCAAAGCAGCTTTCATAAAGGCAACAGGCCTGCGCCACGCCGATCACGGCCCAGATCAGCACCCAGACCAGCGGGCTGCCAGCAAAGCCCAAAGCCAGCAGGCCCAAAGCCGCGACAACCGGCGCAAAGCCCAGCATCTCGCCGCCCCAACCCCTATCAACCCAAGCGCCAGCCAAAGGCGTTAGCAATGCCATCACCAAAAAGCCAACCGTCGGGCCCAGCGCCAATTCGGCCACGCTCCAGCCGGTGCCCGCGGTCAAATCCGGCAAAAGCGCCGGAAAGGCATAGTAAACACCTGCGTAGATCAGGGTTTGGCCCAGCGCCAGCAGCCAAACCGCCCGCGCAACCCGGCTTTCGCTCAAAGCCGGTACAGCGCTTTGAACTTGGCCTCCAGATAGTCCAGCAGCGGCGCTTCCGTGGGGGCAAAGCCGCAGGCCATTTCGATGGTGTCACGCGGTTTGCGCAGACCGCCGTGCTGTTGCACCCGCTCTTTCAGCCAGCCCACTGCACCGCTGGTATCGCCGCGCGCAAAGGCTGCGTCCAAGCCCGCAACCTGCGCCCGCATCGCCTGATGCAGACAGCCCGCATAGACATTGCCCAGCGTATAGGTCGGGAAATAGCCAAACAGCCCCACCGACCAATGCACATCTTGCAACACGCCATGCGAAGGCCGATCCACCGCCACACCGAAATCGGCCAAAAAGCGGTCGTTCCAAGCGGCTTCCAGATCGGCGACGCCCAGATCGCCGGCAATCAGCGCGCGTTCCAGATCAAAGCGCATCATGATGTGCAGGTTGTAATGCACCTCGTCGGCTTCGGTGCGGATATAGCCTGCGCGCACTTGGTTCACGGCGGCGTAAAACGCCTCGGGCCCTTCGACGTTCAGCGGGCCAAACTGCGCCACCATGCGGTGATAAAGCCAATCGGTAAAGCCAGCCGAGCGCCCGATCTGATTTTCGTAGATCCGGCTTTGGCTTTCATGCACGCCCATCGACACCCCGTGCCCCAGCGGCGTCATGCCGTAGGCGGGGTCGATGTTCAGCTCGTAACTGGAATGGCCGACCTCGTGGATGGTCGAATAAAGACAGTTGAACGGGTCCGCCTCGACCACCCGCGTGGTGATCCGGCTGTCATTGCCGCCGCCCGAGCTGAAAGGATGCACCGCCAGATCAAGCCGCCCGCGGCTCCAGTCATAGCCAAAGGCCGTTGCGGCCTCGCGCGCAAGCGCAAGCTGGCCGTCCTTGGCAAAGCTGCCCTGCAACGCCTTGGGCGTATCTGCGCCCAAAACCGCCTCGCGCAGCGCCACCAGCCTTGGCCGCATCCGGTCAAACATCGCCCCGATGCTTTGCGCGGTGGCTTCGGGTTCGTAGTCATCCAGCAATGCGTCATAAAGATCGCCGCCCTGTGCCAAACAGGCCGCTTCTTGCCGGCGCAGATCAATCACCCGCGCCAAGGTCGGCGCGAAATCGGCCACCCGATCCGCCGCCCGCGCCTTGGCCCAAACGCCTTGCGCCACCGAAGTCACGCGCGCCAGCTCTTGCGCCAAATCGGCAGGAATTTTCACCGAACGCGCATAGCTGCGCGCCAGCTCGCGCAAGATCGCAGCCCCCGCCGCATCGGGCGCTTGGGCGGCGTCAAGCCAATCTGCCAGCCGCGGGTCGGTGCGCCGCGCATGCAGCACGCCTTCGATCGCGGCCAGCTCTTCGCCGCGCTGTTCGGCTGCGGCTTCGGGCATCATGGTTTCCTGATCCCAGCCCAAACGCTCGGCGATCTTGCCCAAAGCTTCGGTCTGACGCTGATGCGCCATCAGCTCGGCAAAGGCGGTGTTATTGGTCATGCGGTGCCCTTTCTGATAGATCCAGCCAACGGATAGGCCGCCAAATGCCTTGCGCGCAGGATCAAAACCCAGAGCAGAACCGCACCAATCTGATGCGTGATCGCCAGATGCACCTGTGCCGCCGACAGCGCTGTGTAGATGCCAAGGGTCATCTGGGCCAGCAACATCAGCACAACCAGATGATAGGCCATCCGCGTCGAAGGCTGGCTGGCCTTGCGCGCCCGCAGCCAGACCACGACCCCATAAATCACCAACAGATAGCCCGCCATCCGGTGCATAAACTGCACCAGCCCCGCATTTTCAAAAAACGCCTGCCACACCGCGCCGCCATCGGGCAGATAAAACGCATCCGCCGGAAAGAATTGCCCGTTCATATCGGGCCAGGTTGGGAAATAGCGCCCCGCGTCAATCCCGGCCACCAAGGCGCCCAGCACGATCTGCAAAAACGCAAAATGCATCAGCCCCGTGGTCATGCCAAACAGCTTGCGCGACCCTGCACGGCGCGCCTGCAACAGCTCGGCCTCGCTGCGCCCCAGCAACAGCGCATACCAAGCCACCAGCCCCAGAATAACAAAGGCCATGCCCAGATGCGTCGCCAAACGGTAAGAGGCAACCGAGATCATCGACCCCACCAGCCCCGAAGACACCATCCACCAGCCCAGCGCGCCCTGCACGCCAATCAGCGCGCCAACGCCAAACAACCGACCGGTCCAGCCGACCGGAATTTTGCCCGCCGCCCAAAAGCCCACAAAGCCCAGCGCCCAGACCAAGCCGATCAGACGGCCCAACTGCCGATGGCCCCATTCCCACCAGAAAATGCCCTTGAAGGCTTCAAGCGTCATCTGGCTGTTCATCAAAAGATATTGCGGGCTGGCCTGATATTTGGCGAACTCCACCGCCCAATCGGCCTCGTTCAAAGGCGGGATGGCGCCGGTGACAGGTTTCCATTCGGTGATCGAAAGCCCCGAATCCGTCAGCCGTGTCAGCCCACCAACCGCGATCATCACCACGATCAGCAGGAAAATTCCCACCAGCCAAGCCCGAATTCCACGCCGCGCGCCCTTGCCGCGCCCGTCAATGCCGCCGCCCTTTGGCGGCTCTGGGGCTTTCGCCTCAACCTCTTCAAAAATCGCGCGCGTCTTGGCCATCGCCATCCCCATCTAGCTTGCGCCAGACTCTAGGCCGCGCCCCTGCCGGCTTCAAGGCCCTGCGACAGCGCGCCTAGCCCCGCGCCAGAATATCCCGCGCCACCCGCAGCGCAATCGCGGCCACGGTCAGCGAAGGGTTCGCAGCCCCCGAGGTCGGCAGAACCGAGGCATCGACAATGCGCAGATTGTCCAGATCATGCGCGCGGCACCAAGGGTCGACCACGCTGGTGCGCGGATCATCCCCCATGCGGGCCGTGCCGCATTGATGGCTGGGCGTGCGTTTTTCAAAGGTTTTTTGCAGCACCACGGGCCAGCCTGCACGCTTTAGCACCGCCGCAAGCTTGGCGTTCAGCGCCAAATGCGCCTGCCAATTCGAGCGTTGCCATTGCAGCACAATCTTGCCATCGCGCAAAAACACCCGGCTTTCAGGGTTTGGCAAGTCTTCTGACATCGTCATCAGATGCACCGAATGATCCGCCAACCAGCGTGACACCCACAGCGGCAGGCCCGATTCTGCGGCCATGATCTCGCCGGTGATCCGCCCCAGCATCTGCACATTGCCCAAAGGCTCGCCCTTTGGCCCGCCGGTCAGATACCAATCGTTCAACTGAATGGTTTTCTCATAGACCGAGCGATTGCGCCGAAACGGGCTAACCCCCAAAACGGCAGTGATATTGTGGTTCATAAAGTTGCGCCCGACCTGATCCGAGCTATTGGCCAAACCCTCGGGATGCAGCGCCCCCCCTGATGCCAGCAGCAAAGTCGCCGATTTCACCGCCCCCGCACAAAGGCAGACCAAGGCGGCCGAGATCACCTGCGCCACGCCGTCTTTCTCGAAGGCCACGCCCGTCACCTGCCGGCCTTCGGTCAGCAACCGCGTCACCTTTGCCCCGGTCAGCAGCGTCACATTCGGATGCCGCAAGGCTTGGGCCAGCCCAATGCTTTCGGCATCCATCTTGCCGCCACGGGTGTTGGGAAAGCCGTCAAAAGTCTGCGCGCCGCCCTTCAGCCACAGGTCAATATCCACCCCCAAGGGCAGCGCCGAAGGGTGCAGCCCCTGCGCCTGCAAGCGGCGGCACAGATCCAGCATGTCAGGCTCGTGCGGCACCGGGCCAAAGGCGTAATCGCCTGAATGCGCAGGTTCGGTCGGGTCTTGGCCCAAGGCGCCGCGCACTTGATACATCTCTTCGGCAGCCTGATAATCCGGCTCGAATGCGTCATATGTTATCGGCCAGCCCGGCGCTGTGCCACCCATATGGCGCAGCGGGCTGAAATCTTGCGCGCGATAGCGCATCAGCACCGCGCCATAGAATTTCGAATTGCCGCCGGGGTGATAATAATTGTTGGGCTGAAAGCTGCCGCCAGCGGCGTCTTGCCAGCTTTCCTTGGGGTTGAAAAATCCGGTGAACACCGCCTTTGGATCGCGCGCCTCGGGGCAATCTTGCAAGGTCTCGCCACGTTCCAGAATGGTGATCTTGCGGCCCGAAGGCGCAAGAGCTGCCGCAAGCGTCGCACCGCCCATGCCAGAACCAATGATAAGGATGTCTGGACTGCTCATGGCCTGCTCCGCTGATGTTTACGCTAACATACTGGCAGACAGCTGACCTTACGTCATGCGAAATCGCGCGGGTTGGCCAAGATCAAAGCGCTAGTCCTTGTCTTGCTCGCGCAGACGAAAGGCAATCTGGCGCAACATGCCGTGAAAGGTCTGCACCTCGGCGCGGGTCAGGCCCAGCCGCGACCACATATTGCGCAACGAGGCTTTCATCCCCGCCACCTTGGCCTGCGGAAAGAAAAAGCCCGCAGCCTCTAGGCGTTCTTCAAAGTGATCGCCCAGCTTTTCCACTTCGACCGCGCTGGCAAATTCGGTGCGCGCCATTTCCTGCACGATAGCGGGCACAACTTCGGTCTGACGGCGCCATTCATAGCCCATCAGCAACACACATTGCGCAAGGTTCAACGAGGCGAAATCCGGGTTCACCGGCACCGTCACAATCGCATTGGCCTGAACCACATCGTCGTTTTCCAGCCCAGCACGTTCGGGGCCAAACAGCACGCCCACCTTTTTGCCCGCCGCCGTCAATGCCCGCGCATGCGCCATTGCCGCTTCGGGGGAATAGATCGGCTTGGTCAATTCACGCCCGCGCGCAGTTGTGGCAAAGACAAAATCGCAATCGGCAATCGCGGTTTGCACCGAGGCGTAAACCCCTGCGGCATCCAAAACCCGCCCAGCGCCACTGGCCAAGGCCACGGCGGCTGGATTGGGCCAGCCATCGCGCGGATCGACAATCCGCATCCGCTCTAGCCCAAAGTTCAGCATCGCCCGCGCCGCCGCACCGATATTCTCGCCCATCTGCGGGCGCACAAGGATAAATGCTGGCGGGATCATGGCAAACCTCTGGTCACTTCTTGCCGCCTGATACGCGAGCCCCCGTCTTAGCACAAGTTTTGCGGCCATAGCCAAAGCAGCAAGGCTGCGCTAGAAGGGCTGAACCAAACGCAGGACAGACCGATGGCAGACCAAGACCGCCCGCAAATCACCCTGATCACCCCTCCGGTGTTCGATCTGGAAATCTTTCCCGACCAACTGGCTGCTGTGCTGGATGGTGTGGATGTGGCCTGCGTGCGTCTGGCGCTTGCGGGCAAGGATGAAGACCTGATCAGCCGCGCCGCCGATGCCTGCCGCATGGTCGCCCATGCCCGCGATGTGGCGATTGTGATCGAGAACCATCTGCTGATGGTGCAGCGGCTTGGGCTTGACGGCGTGCATCTGACCGATGGCGCGCGCCAGGTCCGCTATGTGCGCAAAGAACTGGGCAATGATGCGATCATCGGCAGCTATTGCGGTGTGACGCGACACGAGGGCATGAGCGCAGGCGAAGCCGGTGCCGATTACGTCGCCTTTGGCCCGATTGGCGCGACGCCCTTGGGCAATGGCGCGCAGGTCGATTTCGATCTGCTGGAGTGGTGGAGCCAAGTCATCGAGGTGCCCTCGATCGCCGAAGGCGCGCTGAATGTGGCCTTGGTCGAAAAATTCGCCCCCGTCACCGACTTTTTCGGCATTGGCGAAGAGATCTGGTCCACCCCAGACCCGCTGGCAGCCCTGAAAGCCCTGCTTGCGCCCTTGGGCTAGGCTTTACGCGCGGCGCCCCAGATAAAGCGCCGCGCGAAATCCGCCTTGCTGCCCCAAGATGGGCGAGCTGAGCTGCAAGGGCGTGCCAATGCGGTCGGCGATGGTCTCGACAATCGCAAGCCCCAGCCCGCTGCCCTCGCCGCTGCCAATGCCGCGCACAAATCTGCCCGAAAGCGCGGCCAGCTCTTGTGGTGACACCGTTGCGCAGTCATTTTCCACGCTCAACTCGCCTTGGCTCGACAAGGCCACGCGCACGCTGCCGCCGTCCCCGTGGCGCAGCGCGTTTTCGATCAGATTGCGCGCCACAATCGCCACCGCATCAGGATCAACTTGCGACAAGACCGGCGCTTGCGGCAAAGTCAGCTGCGCGCGCCCTGCATCTGGGCCACGGTCGAAATCCTGCAACACCAGCCGCAGGACCACCGACAGATCTTGCGGCGTATCGGTCAGCAAGCGCGCACCCTCGGCGCGTGACAGCTGCACCAACCGCTCTGACAGCCGCGTCAGGCGTTTCAACGTAAGCTCGATCTCATCGGCCCGCCGCGCAGTGTCGGGCTCGCGCGTCTGTTGGCGCAAGCGTTGCAGCTGCACCACCGCTCCGGCCAAAGGCGTGCGCAATTCATGCGCGGCATTGGCGGCAAAACTGCGCTCGGCGTCAAAGGCCTTGCCAAGCCGCACAAACAACTGGTTCACCGCCCCGGCAATCGGGCGCAACTCACTGGGCAGGGCTTGCGTGGCCAAAGGCACCAGCTCATTGGCATCTCGCCGCGCCAATTGCTGCCGCAACTGCCCCAAAGGCCGCAGCCCAAAGCCCAAAGCCGAGAAAATACCCAAGAGACTCAGAGGAATAACAGCAACCAACGGCAGTGCCAGCCCCAAGATCAGATCGCGCGCCACAGCTTGGCGATGCAGCAGCGGCTCGGCAATCGTCAAGATCACCGTGCCTTGCACCGCCATTTGTTGATAAAAGCGGAAATCGGCGGTCTGATAAAACCCAGCGCCCGCAAAGCGCGGAAAGCTATCGGGCGCTGCGTTATGCGAACTGAGCAAAACCCTGCCTTGGGCATCTCGCACCAGATAGGTGAAATATTCCTCATGCGTATCAAGGGCGGTGACATGCTGGGTGACGCCCTCTTCCTCACGCGATAGCACATCTATCACCGCAAGCTGCAAAATCCGCTGGCCGGTTTCTTGCAGCGCCGAATCAAACACCTGCGCCATTTCGTGCATCAGCAACCGCGAGGTCGCAGTTGCGGCCGCCAGCCAAAGCAGTGTGACCACCATCGACAGGGCAACAGCGGTGCGAAACCGAATCGAGGCAGGCCCGCTCATGGCTGGCCCAAACGATAGCCCATGCCGCGCTCGGTCAACAGCACGCTGGCCCCCAGCTTTTTACGCAGACGGCTGATATGCACCTCGATGGTGTTGCTCTCAATCTCGGTGTCAAAGGAATACAGCCGCTCTTCCAGCTGCGCCTTTGACAAAAGCTGGTTTGGATTTTGCAAAAACGCCTCGAACAACACCCATTCGCGCGCAGTCAGCGCAATTGGCTTGCCACCGCGCTGCACGGTGCGCGCGGCCAGATCAATCGCCAAACCTTGCAGCAGTAAAACCGGATTGGGATTGCCCGAATAGCGCCGCGCAACCGATCCGATACGGGCAGAAAGCTCTGCCAGATCAAAGGGTTTGACCAGATAGTCATCAGCGCCCGCGTTCAGGCCTTCGATGCGGTCCGAGATTTGATCAAGCGCGGTCAGAATAATCACCGGAACCGTGATGCCGCGCGCGCGCAGGCTTTTCAGAAAACCAATGCCGCGCCCATCGGGCAGCATCAGATCCAGCAGCAAAAGGTCAAACTTCGCCCCGCCCAGCGCATCGCCTGCCGCATCCAACCGCTGCGCCCAATCCACCGAATGGCCGTCTGCCTCGATCTGCTCGCGCACAGCCGTGCCAATCACTTTGTCGTCTTCGATTAGCAGAATGCGCATCGCTTACCTTTTCTTGCTTTGGCTTAGGCCTGCCCTAACCGGCCAAGCTGACGCGATCCTGAAGCAGGTTTTTCATTCGCTTCAGCAAGCTGTCAGCTTCATGCCCCAGAACACCCCCTGAAGATACCCTGCGCCGGAGTGCCGCTGATGAAAAGAACCATCTCGCTTTTGACCCTGACAGCCCTGCTGGCCGCCACCACGGCCCAAGCCGAAGACCGCTGCGCGGTGGCCATGAAAAATTGGCAGCCGCGCGAAGCTGTGGCGCGTCTGGCAGCTGACAATGGCTGGACCGTGCGACGGATCAAGATTGACGACGGCTGTTATGAGGTCACCGGGACTGATGCCAATGGCAAAAAGCTGGATGTCAAACTTCATCCCGGCACGCTGGCAATCATTGCCCGCAGCTACAAAGAAAATGAACACGAAGAGCATGAAGACCACAAAGACAAGTGATCTAACACTGCCCCCCTTCTCAAGCGCCTTGGCGCAGACTGATGCATAAAAGGACATACCATGCAGATGAAATCCATCCTCTCCGCCCTCGCCATCACCACCGCGCTGATCACACCAGCGATTGCGCAGGCCAAGACAGTGACACTGGCGACCAATCTGACGCAATACGGCGGCAATGGCGCCTATCTTGCCTATTACCTGACCGATGCAAATGGCGCCTATGCCGGTAGCCTGTGGATGGCGGGCGGCAAGGCGAAGTATTACCGCCACCTCAGCGATTGGGCGCGTATGACCGGCGGCAACCCTGCCGAGGTGGCAGGCATCACCGGCGCCAGCATTGGCTCGGGCCAGGGCGGCTATCTGTCGCTGGATATCTCGGATGCCTTGTTTGATGCAGGCTATACCCTGCACATCGACGCCGCTGCCGAAGACATGCGCGAAAGCCCCAGTGAAATTGCGGTGCCGCTGACGAGCAAAGGCGCTGGCAAACCCGTGCAAGGCAGCCGCTACATCGCCGATTTCACCTATAGCTTCTAAGCCTAAAAGGTTCCCCATGATCCGCTCGCTTCACCGCTGGCCCGGCCTGATCGCCGCTGCCTTCCTGATCCTTCTTGCCGTCACAGGCACAGCATTGTCAGTCTTTCCGGCCTTGGAAACCGTCACCACCAGCCAAGCCTCGGCCCAGCAAAACGTGGCCGAGCTTGCGGCGATGGTTCAGGCGCAGCACCCAAGCGTCGAGCAGATCAAGCGCGCGCCAACCGGCAAGATCACCGCTTGGTGGTTTGACGGCAACACCGCAGCCTCGGCAGTTGTGGACCCTGCCACCGGCAAGGATGCAGGCTCCACCGACCCAAATCGGCTGGAACAATGGCTGATAAACCTGCATCGGTCGTTGTTCTTGAACGACAATGGCCGGATGGTGACGGCCGTGGCCGCGCTGTCGATGCTGGTGCTGTCGGTGTCGGGGGGCTTGCTGGTGATGCGGCGGGTGGGCGGCTGGCGGCGCTGGTTTGCGCGGCTGCGCGGCCCATGGGAAGGGCGCATTCACAGCGAGATGGCGCGCTTGGCCGTGCCATTCTTGCTGATTTCCGCAGTGACCGCACTTTGGATGACGGCCTCGACCTTCAGCCTTTTGCCCGATGACAGCGCCTATGCGTCCTTTCCGTCACAAACCAGCGGCCAGACCGGCTTTGATGTGGCGCAGATGGCAGGCTTGCAAAGCCTTCCCGTCTCGCAGCTGCGCGATCTGACCTTTCCGGCGGCAGGCGATGCGACGGATGTCTTTACCCTGACCACCGACCGCGGCATGGGCTATCTGGACCAAGGCACCGGCGCGATGCTGGCGTGGTCAGACAATGGCCCTTGGGCACAGGTGGGCGAGTGGATTTATCTGTTGCATACCGGCCAAGGTGCGGCGATCTGGGGGCTTTTGCTGGGGCTGATGGCGCTGTCCATTCCGGCCTTGGCGATCACGGGGGCGCTGTCTTGGGCCAAGGCCCGTCGCGGGCGACCAGCCCTGCGCGGCATGGCTGCGGCCTCAAAGGCGCAAACGCTGATCCTTGTCGGCAGTGAAGGCGGCAGCACCTGGGGCTTTGCCACCACGCTTGCGAAAAACCTTCAGACGGCAGGGCAATCGGTGCATATGGCGGCGCTGAACAGCTTTGCGCCCGAGCGTTATCGCCATGCCGAACGGATCGTGGTGATGACCGCCACCTGGGGCGAGGGCACAGCGCCATCCTCGGCCAAGCGCGCACTCGAGCGGCTGGCAGAGGCAAGCCCAACCGTGCCGATGACCGTGCTGGGCTTTGGTGACAGCAGCTTTCCAGACTTCTGCGGTTTTGCCACCAGCTTCGAGACCGCAGCCCGCGCCAAGGGTTGGGATCTGATCCTGCCCGAACAGCGCATCGACCGCGGCTCGCCACAAGAATTCGCGCGTTGGGGGCAGGCCTTTGGTGCAAAGATCGGGCTGGCGCTGGAATTGCACCACCAGCCCAGCGCGCCGAAAGCCCAAGCACTGTCGCTGCTGTCGCGCCGCGATTATGGCGAGGCCGTGCAGGCCCCTGCCGCCATTCTGCGCTTTGCTTTGCCCAAAACCAGCCTTTGGGCGCGGCTGATCGGGCGCGGCATGCGGTTTCAAGCCGGTGATCTGCTGGGCATCGTGCCGCAAGGCGCGCGCATTCCGCGCTATTATTCCTTGGCCTCGGCCAGCGCCAATGGCTTTGTCGAGATTGTGGCGCGCAAACATCCGGGTGGTCTGTGCTCGGGTCAGTTGATGGCGCTGCAACCGGGCGACAGCGTGCAGGCTTTTCTGCGCCCCAACCCCGATTTCCACCCAGACCGGGGCACCACGCCGCTGATCCTGATTGGCGCGGGCACCGGCATTGGTCCTTTGGCTGGATTTATCCGCAACCAAGGCAACCGCCGCCCGCTGCACCTGTGGTTCGGCGCGCGCCACCCCGACACCGATCTGTTCTACGGTCAAGAATTGGCGGAATGGTCCGAAAACGGCCAACTCGCAGGCCTGACCACCGCCTTTTCGCGCAGCGGCAAGCGGCACTATGTGCAAGACGCGCTGCGCCAAGACGGCGAGGCCCTGCGCGAGCTGATCCAGCTTGGCGCGCGGATCATGGTCTGTGGTGGCCGCGATATGGCGACAGGCGTGCAACAAGCGCTGACCGAGGTTTTGGCCCCGCTTGGCCTGACCGCCGCCAACCTGAAATCCGAGGGGCGCTATGCAGAAGATGTCTACTGAACGCAGCCTGCTGCAAGGCAAAACCATGGGCACGCTCTGGTCGGTGCAGATCGACGGCACGCCGCCGCCCGCGCTGCACGCGGCCTTGCAAGCGGCGGTCGAAGAGATCGACCAGCAGATGTCAAACTGGTCCGAGACCAGCGATCTGATGCGCTTTAACGCCGCCGAAGTCGGCGTCTGGCACCCGCTGCCTGCGCATTTGCTTTGCGTGCTGACCGAAGGTCTATCGATCAGCCGCGCCACCGGCGGAGCCTTTGAGATGAACGTCGGTGCCGCCGTGCGCGCTTGGGGCTTTAACGCGGCACCGATCAACCTCGATGCTTTGCAAGCCGCAAGTGCCGCGCCGCATATTCAGGCGAGCGTCGCGCTGGAGCTTGACCTCGCCGCAGGCCGTGCGCGCAAGACCGCCGATCTTTGGCTGGATCTGGCGGGCATCGCCAAGGGCTACGGCGTTGATCGGCTGGCCGAGGTTGTGCAAAGCTTTGGCATCGATCACGCGCTTTGTGCCATCGACGGCGAGCTGCGCGCGCTTGGCACGCAGGCCAATGGCACGCCTTGGCCGGTGGCGATCGAGAGGCCCGATAGCCCCGATCGCGCCGCACAGTCGATCATCGCCCTTGACGCTGGGGCGGTCGCAAGTTCGGGCGATTACCGGCATTTTCTGACCGTCAAGGGCAAGCGGCTGTCGCATACGATGGACCCGCAGCGCGCGGCCCCGCTGCTGGATGGCCCCGCTTCGGTCAGCGTTCTGGCGCCGCGCTGCCTGCAAGCCGATGCGATGGCGACCGCGCTGATGGTGATGGGCGAGGCTGATGGGCTGGCCTTTGCCAAGGCCACCGGCATCAGCGCGCTGTTTTTGATGCGCGAGGCTGAAGGCCTACGGGCAAGCGGCACCGGCGTTTTTGCGGCCTAAACTGCGGCCCGCGCCAAGGCCTGCGCATGGCCCGCGCGGATCACCGCCTCGCAATGCGCTGCCAGCTCTTTGCGGCTGGCAAAACTGTCAACCGGCACTGGCGGGTGAAACACGATCTCGACCCGCCCCTGCCGCAAGGTTGCCAGCGTGTGCAGCAAATGCGGCGCAAATGCCATCTCGCCCCACCAGCCGTAATAGCGCCGATCTTGGCCCTTGGGCGCATGATAGACCACGCTTACGGGCTGAATCTGCAAAATATGATCAAGCCCGTGGCTGTAAAACGCCGCAAACAGCGTCGATTTAAACGGCAAAACCCGCAGCGCGTCGGTGCTGGTGCCTTCGGGGAAAAACAACAGCCGGTGATTGGCCCGCAACCGCGCCTCGAAAATCGCCTGCTGACGTTTGGCCTCGGTGCCCTTGCGCGCGATAAACACCGTGCCAGTCGCCCGCGCCAGCCAGCCGATCAGCGCCCAATCCGCCACCTCGGATTTCGAGACAAAATAGACCCGCTGCACCGCGTTCAGCGCGAAAATGTCCAGCCAAGAGGCATGATTGGCCACCACCGCGCCGCGATGCGCCATGGCCTTGCCGCGCACCTGCACCGGCAGCCCCAAAATCGGAAAGGCCGCCCGACAGACGGCTTGGGTGATAAAGGGCGTCCAAGGCCGCGCCAAGCCAAACAGCGGCCGCTCGATCAGCCGCAGCGCCAGCAAAACCGCCAAGCCGCCAAAGGTCACCGCCCCCAGAACCAGCCCGCGCAAGATCGCCACCAGCCAATTCAGCGGCCCAAAGCGCGGGGATTGAATCGGAACCTCGCGCCAATCACTCATGCTTCATGCCCCGATTTGCGCAGGTAAAAGGCGCGATGCTTGGCGCTCATCTTTTTGGTGTCCATCACCAGACAAACATCGGTGGTGTTAAACGCATGATCAAGCCAGGCGCCTTCACCCACAAAGCCGCCCAATCGCAGATAGGCCTTGATCAGCGCCGGCGTGCCCAACATCGCAGCACGGCGGTCAATTTGATCTGGGCGCAGCAGATCCATCCGCTGCGCTTGGCCGGGTTGCACCCGCACCCGCAAGGCCGCGGGCGCCAGATGGTTGTGATGCAAAAACGCCAAAGGCTGGGCCAGCGCCTGCACATCGGTGCCATGAAACGAGGCCACGCCAAACAGGATCTCGATCTCGCGCTCCAGCACATAATCGGCCAGCGCATTCCACAAATGCAACATCGCCGTGCCGCCGCGATAGTCTGGATGCACGCAAGACCGCCCCAATTCCAACAACCGCCGCCCGCTCGCCTTCAGCGCGCTGAGGTCATATTCGCCCTCGGAGTAAAACCGCCCCGTCTGCGCCAAGCGATCCGAGGGCAAAAGCCGGTAGACGCCAATGACATAATCGTCGCCACGCGCCTCGCGGGCCTCATCAATCAACAAAAGATGGTCAAAATAAGGGTCAAACTCGTCGCGCTCGAGACCTGCCGCGTGATCGACCAAAGGCCCAGATCCGCCCAGCTCTTGCACAAACACCCGATAGCGCAGCCGCTGTGCCGCCGCCAAATCGCGCGAATCGCGCGCCAACCTGACAAGAAAAGGTATTTCGTCGGCAGTCATCTATACTCTTTCGGTAAAATCCGATGCGACGCCCCCCTCTTAGGCAGCAAGCGACGCTTTTGCAAGAATATCACAGAGATCAGGCGGCCACGTTAACCTCGGGTTAACCACCAATCGGCTTAGTGAGAGAAGTCGGGCTGCAAAGCAATCTGGCGCAGATCAATGACAACCTTGCCCGCATGTTCAAAATTCACCGTAACCCGGTTTCCAATGCTAGATTGCACCTGCCCCAAACCCCAATCGGGCTGCTGCGGATGACGCACCATCATACCTGGTTCTAAAAGATTGCTCATTGCCACACCCCTCCCCTACCCGGTTCAAAGGACACCGCCATGACCGATAAACTCGATATTGCTGCCCTCGTCGGCTCGCGTATTTGTCATGATCTTATCAGCCCGATTGGGGCGATCGGCAATGGTGTCGAATTGATTTCGATGGCAGGCTCGATCACTGGCCCCGAAATGATGCTGATCTCGGAAAGCGTCGCCCATGCCAATGCCCGCATCCGATTTTTTCGCATCGCTTTTGGCGCAAGCGGCCAAGATCAGCGCATCGGGCGGCTCGAGGTTGCGGCCGTACTGTCTGACATCTCGCATGGCAGCCGCGTCCAGATCGAGTGGGATAGCCCGAACGATATTGCGCGGCGCGACGTCAAACTGGTGTTCTTGCTGATCCTCTGCCTTGAAACCGCCATGCCCTTTGGCGGTAAGATCAGCGTCAATCGCAGCGAGACGCGGTGGAGCCTGACGGCAACTTCGGCAAAACTGCGCGCGGATGCCGCACTTTGGCAGCGCTTGCAAAACCCGAAAGCCGTGGTCGAGATTGGCCCCGCACAGGTGCAATTCGCACTGGTGCCCGAGGAACTCACCCGCCAGCATCGCCGCCTCAGCCTCGAGATCGGCGTCGCCGAAATCGCAGTCAGCTTCTGATCGTGCCATTGCCGGTGACCAGATATTTAAAGCTGGTCAATTGCTCGGCCCCAACCGGACCGCGCGCATGCATCTTGCCGGTGGCAATGCCAATCTCACCGCCCATGCCAAATTCGCCGCCATCGGCAAATTGGGTCGAAGCGTTGCGCATCAGAATTGCCGAATCCAACCGCTCGAAAAAGCGCGCGGCAGTTGTGTCATCTTCAGTCAGAATGCTTTCGGTGTGGTTGGAGCCATAGCGCTTGATATGCGCGATCGCGGCATCAACCCCGTCAACCAGCTTGGCCGCAATGATCATATCCAGAAACTCGCGGCCAAAATCATCGGGAGTGGCCGGCGTCGTGCCCGCCACCTTCAACAATTCGCCTTCCGTGCGCACCTCGACGCCTGCGCGCAGCAGATCCTCGATCAACACCGGCCCATGTTCGGTGTAAAACTTCCAATCGATCAGCAGACATTCCGCCGAGCCACAAATCCCCGTCCGACGGGTTTTCGAATTCAGCACCACCGCCCGCGCCTTTTCCAGATCAGCCGCCTTGTCGACATAGATGTGGCAAATGCCCTCCAAATGCGCAAAAACCGGCACCCGCGCCTCGCGCTGCACCAACCCCACCAGCCCCTTACCGCCACGCGGCACGATCACATCAATAAACTCCACCGCCTGCAACATTGCGGTGACCATGGCCCGATCTCGCGTCGGAATAAGCTGGATAGCCGCCTCTGGCAGACCGGCCTGCCGCAAGCCCTGCACCATGCAGGCATGAATCATAGTCGACGAATGAAAGCTTTCCGACCCACCGCGCAAAATCACCGCATTGCCCGCCTTCAAACACAGCGCACCCGCGTCAGCCGTCACATTCGGCCGGCTCTCATAAATCACCCCAACAACCCCCAAAGGCGTTGCAACCCGTTGAATATGCAAACCGTTCGGCCGATCCCACTCCGCCAGAACCCGCCCCACCGGATCGGTCTGCTCTGCCACCGCGCGCAAACCGTCAACAATGCTGCGAATGCGGTCCTCGGTCAAAAGCAAGCGATCCAGCATCGCCGCATTCAAACCCTTGGCCGTGCCATAGGCCATGTCCAACCCATTGGCGTCCAAAATCTCTTGCCGGCGCTGCCACACCGCATCGGCCGCGCAGATCAGCGCCGCATATTTGCGCTCAGCGCCCGCATAGGCCAACTCCGCAGCCGCCGCCTTGGCCTTTCGGCCAATCTCACGCATCTCATCCATCATCTGCGGCCCTTTCATCTGTCCTAAAATATCCCGGGGTCCGGGGCAGCGCCCCGGCTGCCGCAGGATCAGATCACCAGATCATCGCGGTGCACCAAAGCCGCCCGGCCCTGATAGCCCAAAATCGCCTCAATATCGCCCGAGCGGTGACCGGCAATCAGCTTGGCCTCCACGGCGGTATAGCGCACCAGCCCCTTACCCAAAACATCCCCCGCCGGGGTCAGCATTGCCACCGGATCACCACGGCCAAAGCTGCCTGAAACCTTGGCAACCCCCGCCGGCAACAGCGATTTTCCGGCCAGCAAGGCCGTCACCGCCCCCGCGTCCAGATGCAGCTCGCCGCGTGGTTTCATCGCATTGATCCAACGCTTGCGCGCCTGCTGCGGGTCACTTTGCGCCACAAACCAGGTCTTTGGCGCGCCCTCGATCAAAGCTTTCAGCGGCCGCAGCACAAAGCCTTCCATGATCGCCATGGCACAGCCGCCTGAAACCGCCGTTTTGGCCGCCAAAAGCTTGGTCTTCATGCCGCCCTTTGACAGGCCCGAAATCGGATCTCCCGCCATCGCCTCGATCGCCGGCGTGATCGCCTCGACCAGATCAAACCGCTGCGCCGTGGCGTCTTCTTTGGGGTTGGCCGAATAAAAGCCATCGACATCAGACAGCAAAATCAGCTGATCTGCCCCAACCGTCACCGCAATTTGCGCGGCCAAGCGGTCGTTGTCGCCAAAGCGTATCTCATCCGTAGCTACAGTGTCGTTTTCATTGACAATCGGCACCACGCCCAAGCCCAAAAGCGTCTCCATCGTCGCGCGGCTGTTCAGATAGCGACGGCGGTCTTCGGTGTCTTCCAAGGTGACAAGCACCTGTCCGGTGATGATGCCATGCGGCGCCAGCACCTCTTCATAGGCGCGCGCCAGCCGGATTTGGCCCACGGCAGCGGCGGCCTGCGATTGTTCTAGCGTCAAGACGCCGTCACCCAGACCCAAAACCTTGCGGCCAAGGGCGATCGACCCCGAAGACACCAGCACCACATCGGTGCCACGGGTCTTGGCTTCGGCCACATCCAGCGCCAGCGCCGAAAGCCAGTCTTGTTTCAGCCCCAGCTTGCGATCCACCAGCAAGGCCGAGCCGATCTTGACGACCAGCCGTTTGGCATCGCGCAGATCGGGGGCCAAGATCGGGTTTAGGGCTGCCAAGGCTTGCCCTCCTCGACGGGAGCCTCGCCTTGAATCTGTTTGTAAAGTGCGCGCAGCACATCTTGCAGACCCATGCCCGCCACGCCCGAAATCACAAAGACCGGGCCGCCATGTGCCTTTTCAAGCGAGCGTTTGCGGTTGGAAATGGTCTTGGCGTCCAGCGCGTCGCATTTGGTCAGCGCCACGATCCGCGGCTTGTTGCCCAGCTCTTCGGCATAGGCCTCAAGCTCGGTGACAATGGTGCGGTAATCTTTGGTGATGGTTTCCGAGGTGCCATCAACCAGATGCAGCAGCACCTTGTTGCGTTCGACATGCGCCAGAAACTGCATGCCCAAACCACGACCCTCAGAGGCGCCCTCGATCAGACCCGGAATATCGGCCATCACAAATTCAGCGCCATCAACACCAACGACGCCCAAGTTTGGCACAAGCGTGGTGAAAGGATAATCGGCGATCTTGGGCCGCGCGTTCGACACGGCAGCCAAGAAGGTCGATTTACCAGCGTTCGGCAGGCCAACAAGCCCCGCATCGGCGATCAGTTTCAGGCGCAGCCAGATTGTGCGCTCGATCCCCTCTTGGCCCGGATTGGCTTTTGAAGGCGCGCGGTTGGTCGAGGATTTAAACGCAAGGTTGCCCCAGCCGCCATTGCCGCCCTTGGCCAGCAAAACCCGCTGACCCACCCGCGTCAGATCGGCGATGATGGTCTCTTCGTCTTCGTCCAAAATCTCGGTGCCAACCGGCACCTTCAAGGTGATGTCTTCACCGGTGCGCCCGGTGCGCTGGCTGCCCATGCCGCCTTGGCCGGATTTGGCGAAAAAATGCTGCTGATAGCGAAAGTCGATCAGCGTGTTCAGGCCATCAACCGCCTCGGCCCAGACCGAGCCGCCATTGCCGCCATCGCCACCATCAGGGCCGCCGAATTCGATGAACTTCTCGCGCCGGAACGACACGCAGCCCGACCCACCCCCGCCCGAGCGGATGTAGACTTTGGAGAGGTCGAGGAATTTCATGTCAGGGACTTTCTGTAAGATCGACTGAGGCGATACAGGATCGGGCGCGCGTTCTCAAGCCATGCCAAAGATCGCGCGCCTGCCTGTTAGCCAAGTTTTTTGATATAGGTCCAGGTCTGAACCCGCGCATTGCGCGCAACGCAAAAGGTCTCGGCATCGCCAAGGTATTCAAAGCCCGCATGGGTCAAGACCCGCGCGGAACCGGGGTTGTCTTGAAACACCTCGGCAAAGATGGTGCGGTCTTTGTGCGGATTGGCGGCAACCAAGGCCTGCACCGCCTCGGAGGCAAAGCCGGTGTTCCAAAACGCAGGCGCGACCCAGAAGCCGATTTCGGACTGCGCGCGATCCATCCGTTTCAGATTTATCACGCCCAAAACCTCTGGCAGGCCGGTGCTAGAGCCGTCCATCACCCAGATGTCTTCATCCGATTTGCCCGCCATGGCACGCATGACAAAAGCCTCGGCAGCGCCAGGTGGCAAGGGGTGGGGAATCGAATGCGTCGCCTCGGCCACACGTTTGTCGCCCGCGTAAAGCGAAACCAGCCCTTCATCCGAACGACGAACAGGGCGCAAAACGAAACGGCCCGCAGCAATTTGACCTTCAGACGCAACTGCAATCATATCTAGTACCATCATTCGCTCCTTGAAGCGCAACTGGGCTTTCAGCCCAAGACACCCATCTTCACAGTAGAAAATGAGCAAGGGGACCGGCCTTTCGGCCGATCCCCCTTTTACAATTGAATTGTAAAAGTTCGGCTTACTCGGCAGCTTCCGCGACGGGAAGAACCGAAATAAAGGTGCGACCCTTGAAACCCTTTTTGAAGGTCACGCGACCTTCGACCTTAGCGAACAGGGTGTGGTCAACGCCCATGCCAACGCCTTCACCTGGGAACCAGGTGGTGCCGCGCTGACGAACGATGATGTTGCCCGGAATGCAGGCTTGGCCGCCAAACAGCTTAACGCCAAGACGACGCCCAGCAGAGTCGCGACCGTTGCGGGATGAGCCACCGGCTTTTTTGTGTGCCATGGGGGATTACTCCTTCGCAGCAGCGGCTTTAGCAGCACGCTTCGGTTTCGCCGGAGCTTCGGCAACAACAGGTGCCGCAGCGGTGTTATGAGCAGCACGACGCGCATCGGCAGTGCCGGTTGCAGCCGCAACGCCCGAGGCTTCAGCGCCCGAAGCCATAACTTCGGTCACGCGAACCAGCGTCAGGTGCTGACGGTGGCCTTTGGTGCGCTGCGAAGAGTGCTTACGACGACGCTTTACAAAGTGGATGACCTTTTCGCCTTTGATCTGGTCGATCACTTCTGCCTGAACGGCAGCGCCTGCCACAAAGGGCACGCCAATGGTCAGGCTTTCGCCACCGACCATCAGAATTTCATTGAACTGGATCTTTTGACCAGCCACAGCGTCAAGCTTTTCAACGCGCAGAACATCACCTGCCTGCACTTTGTATTGCTTGCCGCCCGTCTTGAGGACCGCGAACATGGGTCTTTCCTTCTTTTGCTCCGCGTTCTTTGGCCCCCATAGGATGGGTGTTCGTGGGTCGCCCCGCCTTCGAACAGCGCGCCCTTAAGGGCGTCATGAAAAATAGGCCCGGCAAGATTCGCACCTTGTCGGGATGCGCGCTTATGTGGCTTTGCCGCGAAACTGTCAAGCATAACAGGCAATTTGATAGGCAAATCGCCTAGATATCTTCGCCTGCCATCATCTGCGCCGCCGAGGCCCCTAAGGCCTGCGACAGCTGCACGAACATCGCATCAAAAGCGGCAAAAATCGCCGCATTGACCTTTTTGCCCGATTTGGTTTTGGAAAAGGTGATATATTTGTCAAACTCTGCATCGGTAAGGGGCTGATAAGCCATCATCAAAAACGGATAAAGCCACTCTGCGGTATCGGTGCGAATGGCATTTTCTTGCGACCAGACCTGCGACAGCATCTCGTCTTCGGGCATCTGCTGCTCAAAGGCCCCGCCAGCCGAGAGGCCGCGAAAGAACGCCAGATTGGAATTCAGCGCGCCGGTAACATTGGATTCGATCAGATCATTGATCTGTGCAAAGCGCTCAATCTGAACAGCGCGATGCGATTTATGTCCAAAGGCCTTGTCCCAAATCGCCTTGGCCGCAGCTTCGGCTTGATCGTCCAGCAAGCTGCGCCGCGCCGCCACCTCAAGTGCGACGATCCGCTTACCCAGCTCTGACCCGAAGAACGCCTTCATATCGGCCCGCACCTCGGGCGCATCGCCCAACTCACGCGCCAAACCAGCCTCAAAGGTGGCGCGCAGCTTGGCAGGATCATAGACCTTGTCGACCGTCACCAGCCAGGCCGCCCCACCCTGCCCACTCAGGAGATCAGCATCGACACCAAGCGCATTTTCGCGCCCCTCAATCCGCATCACATCAATCAAGCCGCCGATATCGAGCAAGTCAGCCAAATGCGCGGCCTCGGGCTGGCTTTGTTGCATCTGCGCAAGGCTTGCAGCCGGCAAGAGCCCCCCAGCCATGATCCCCAGCATAACAACAAGATTGCGCAACATGACGGGGGCCTTTCAGACGCGATTTCACCGCAGAGCTATGCTCTTGCCAAGCCGTTGCCAAGAGACGATTTAAGCAGAATTGTTCACATCTGCGCCACTGTAAAACCGCAAGTTTTCGCGGTGACGCCGCCCCAGCAAAAAAACTCTTTTCCCACGCGATGGAATCGGGCTTGCAACGCCGCCAAGACCCCGCTAAATCCGCCCCTTAGAAGGCCTATGACACGGAGAGGTGGCAGAGTGGTCGAATGCGGCGGTCTCGAAAACCGTTGTCGGTTTGCGCCGACCCAGGGTTCGAATCCCTGTCTCTCCGCCACTTAGACACTCATCAGGCAGTGCATCCCGTTGATAACCCTCGATAATTCCCACTCCGAAAGGCTGTGGGTAGCTTGGGGTGTAGACCAAATTGCTGACCAATTCGATTCCCTATACCTTCGTTCGAGATGGTTACTTCTACTATTCTCGACGGGTTCCCGCAGACGTTCTTGCCCATTACACCTACCCTCGGATCGTTAAGGCCTTGGGTACAACCTCTGCTCAAAAAGCCCGAATGCTGTCGTTATCTGCCTCGGCAAAGCTCGAAGCTTACTGGGCACAGCTGCGGCTTGTTCATGCAGATGTGTTTGGCCTGAAGATCGTCAAACAGACCACATTCATTGCTGGTAAGCGTAGCTCAGATCAGCCCGTTCAAGTCGAGGCAGTCCTTGATGGCCCTACTCTGCTGGATGCTTTGGATGTCTACCTTCGGCAAAAGGGCAAGGGTCGATCAAAGTCCTTTGAAGTAGCTGCTCGACGGGCTTGTGGCTATGTCATCGATGCCTGTTCCAACAAACCTCTTGCCGCCTTTGACAGGGCAGACGCCCTGCTGTTCAGGAATTGGTTGGTTGAACGTGGATTGACTGGCTCATCCGTGACCAGAAACTTTTCCTACGTCAAAGCCGTAATCAACTTTGCTGTTTCTGAACTGGCACTTGATGTGAAGAACCCCTTCATTGGGGTCTATCACGACCGACAGGCAGGGGTTCAGGTACGCAAACCCATCCCAGTGAAAAGCATTCGTGTCGTTCAAGATACCTGCCGTGCGATTGATGATGATCTACGGCATTTGATTGCCCTCGTCTCAGATACAGGCATGCGGCTGGGAGAGGCTGCTGGTTTGGCCCTGACGGACTTCATCGATCTCGATGGACCAACGCCCCACATCAAGCTGATCAAGCACCCGTGGAGGAGCCTCAAGACGGTCAGCAGTGAACGCCTTGTGCCTCTTGCAGGACAGTCCCTCTGGGCAGCACAGCGCATCTTATCGACGGCCAGCACATCTGCATTCGCCTTTCCCAGATACAATGTAGCGAAGACGACCAATACCAACTCTGCCAGTGCAGCATTGAACAAATGGTTGCAGCAGCATGTCCCAGACGGATGCACCATGCACAGCTTCAGGCATTCCATGCGTGACAGGTTACGTGCCGTTGAATGCCCCAGTGACATCGTTGATCAAATTGGTGGATGGACAACAGCTGGAGTTGGACACGGCTATGGCAATGGCTACCCATTAGCCGTTCTGCATCAATGGGTTGCACGATCCGTTAGCTGAGAAAGAGGAAGGGCGCTCACACCCCAAGCTACCCACAGCCTTTCGGAGTGGGAATTATCGAGGGTTATCAACGGGATGCACTGCCTGATGAGTGTCTAAGTGGCGGAGAGACAGGGGGTTGTGTTCCCTCCTGATCCGCCAGCATTCCGCTAACCCTCTGATATTACATGATAGGGATCAGCTGAGTTCGATACAAGTAGGCGTATTTTGGTCAGTAATTTGGTCAACTCTGCAGGGGCTCCAAGTGTGTGTAGACCCAGCGACACAAAGCAATTCCCCAGAACTGTTAATGATACACCCATCTACCCACAGAGGGGGGGGGCATGGGCCACAGGGGGGCATAGGGTATAGTATACATGGCCTCTGCCAGCGGGGAGAATTTTGAGAATTGGGAACAGAGTTAACAACGATATGCTCAACACCATCATGCAGCACTTAGGTTGTCCCTCACTCCCTTCTGTCGTTATTGATTGGGCGCCTTGATAAAAAACGTCTGAGTAATGTAAAGGTGGTTGGAGGGATCATAGCACTCATGTTATAATTCAATATCTTAAGAGGAGATGAGTGGATGAATAACTTACCTAATATCTATTTAAACGACTCTCGTCCTTTGGATGTTCATCGGTGGTCAGATTATCCAGAAGTGAACAGCTTCATTGATCGGATTTATTCATCTCTTCCAGCAAAAATTGGAAATACTAAGATCAGAAAGAAGCACTTTAAGGTCTTGTTGCTTGACCTCTATGTGGCTTGGACTGTTGACCCTGACCTTAAGCTAGCTGTGAGCAGGGACAACAACAGATACAAAGCCAAGAGCAGATACAATGAACTGCACATCAGCAAGGTCATGCCTGACGTAGTGGATATGCTGGAAGATGCGGGGCTGGTGCATACTGCTAATGGCTTCTTTGATCATGTCAAAAAGATTGGCCGTGTCTCTCGGGTCTGGGCTACAGGCAGGTTGGCCAAAGAGTTCAACTCTGCCCTGCACCTCCACTTTGGCATCAACAACCTCGAAAGCCGTGAGTGTATCATTCTACGGGATGAGAAGAAGAAGGATATCGAGTATGAAGACACCAAACAGACAGACGAGATGCGATCACTATTGAGGGATTACAACGCCCTCTTGGCCAAGACACATATCGATATTGATTATCTGGACAAGCCATTCTTGCAATTTAAAAAGCCAAATGCAGCTCCTCTATCGATTGCGCAAAGTGACAAGTTCGTTCGACGAATCTTCAACAACCGCAGCTGGACACAGGGAGGCAGGTTCTATGGGGGCTGGTGGCAGAGATGCCCCAAAGCCCAACGCAACCATATCTGCATGGATTGTATCGTGACCCAAGAAGTGGACTACTCTGGCCTGCACATTGCCCTGCTATATGCGCTGCAAGGTATAGATTATTGGGCTACCATTGATGTCGATCCGTACCTTGTCGACTGGCCTGAAGGCATAGACCCGGCAATCAATCAGCGTGAGGCAACCAAAAAGCTACTTCTTACCGCCATCAACGCCGACACTGAGGAGAAGGCCTTCAAAGCCTTTCGTTCTGAAAGTGCATCCAGAACCCCAGAGAAGAAGTTGACAGACGAGGTCTTGGGTAAAGTGATGGCAAGCCTAAAGGTGAAGCATGCACTAATTGCCAACAAGATCGCCTCTGGGGCTGGAATAGACTTGATGTACATAGACAGCCAGATCACAGAACGCTTGATCGCCTACTTCACCAAGCGAGGTGTGCCAATGCTTAGCATCCATGACAGCTACGTAGTGCCATTTGGCTATGACAATGACCTAATTCGGGAGATGAAGGCTGCCTTTTGCGCTGTCACTCAGGTGCAAGAGGTCAGGTTGAAGCATACCACCATCAACTCACATGAATATTTCTGGGCAGATCGTTGGACTGTTGAACAGAAGAAAGCTCAAGGGGAAGACTTTGGGGAACCCAGCCAGCGGCACAAGGACGACCTCGCTCTGTTTAAAAGATTTCATAAGCTGCCTGAAGGTTATCCTGAGTGGACGCACCCTGACACTGCCCTGTATTAACCAGCACATTTGAAAGCCTTCCCAACTTACTGCCGTTGCCTCGCTATGCAGCCGGTCATGCATATGCGTTCCCGCTTCT
>NZ_DAIPZF010000035.1:0-29634 GCF_036782355.1 Cypionkella sp. | reverse complement strand
ATGGTGCCCCCCGACGGCATCGCATCGCGCGCATTGACGACAAGGTTCATAATCACCTGTTCCAATTGGCGTTTATCGGCGCGAATAGCCCCAAGCTGGGCGGCATGCGAGAGCTGCAACTTCACCCGTTCGCCCACCAATCGGTTCAGCAAATGCGTCAGATCCGAGAGCACATCCGCCAGATCCAAACGCTCGGGCTTCAGCGTTTGCTTGCGCGAAAACGCCAGCAACTGCCCGACCAAGGCCGCAGCACGATTGGCATTTTGGTGAATTTGTATCAAATCAGAATATTCGGGATCTTCGCTTTTGTGGCGCAGCAGTAAAAGGTCGCAATGGCCTGAAATTGCCGTTAGAAGATTGTTGAAATCATGGGCCACGCCCCCTGCAAGCTGGCCAATCGCTTGCATTTTCTGGCTTTGCACAAATTGCGCCTCAAGGGTTTTCAAGGCAGTGGCGTCTTGCAAAACCGCCAGCACGCTGGGGCGACCGGCCTCCACGATCCGGCGCAGGGTGACTTGCAAAAACACCTCGCCCTCCAGATTGCGGGCGCGCAAAACCTCGGCCCCGCTGGGCAGCTGCTCAGAGGCGACATCGGCCAGCCAATCGGCCACCGGCCTGCCCAAACCGTCAAACAGCTCGTGAATAGGCGCCGGCCCTTCACTCAGCTGCAAAAACTCGCGCGCGCATTTATTGGCCTGCAACAGCGTGCCTTTGGTGTCAAATTTTAGCAAAGCCACCGGAAGATGTTCAAAATCAGCAAGCGACGCCGCTGTGGGCTGGCCCGTGAACACCGGCAGCAGGTAGATTTCGCGCCGCTCGCCCGAGCCCTCTACCTCGGCAAAAACTGCGCGAATGGCACCGTTGATCGAGGCCACCTCCATCTCTTCACCCGAGCGCAGGATCTGGCTGCCAAAGACCTGATCCAGCCGCTTTGGCCGCCCCCCCAGCAAGCGCCGCATCGCGTCATTGCTGAACAAAATTACGCCGGCACGGTTGGCGGTCAGCATCGGCAGGCTGAGCGCCTCGGCCCCGCGCCCAAGGCTGCCACGCTCGGAAAAATCCTCCAGCCGCCACAGATAGCTTTGCGCGGTGATGCGATGCACCGAAAGACGGGTTTGCCCCTTTTGCGTCGTCACATCCTCGCGCGCGGCGCCCTGGCTGTTGGCACGGCTTTGCAACCGATACAGCACCGCCGAGGGGGCGGCAAAATGGTCCTTAAGCGCTGCCAGAATCGTCCCGCCGTCACTTGCGCCAAAACGGGCAGTGGCGGATTGGTTTTGAAAGCCAACCTGTCCGAAAGCATCGGTTGTAAAACAGGGGGTTGCGTCATGTTCCAGCAGCTGGCCCAAGCGCCGTTCTTCGCTGCGTTTGCGCCAAAGCCCAAGGCGCCGCGCCCCCTGTTGCAGCAGCGCCACCACCAGCAAGATCGCCGCCGCTGTGCCAAAGCCAAGCGTCCAAAACCCCTCGCCAAAAGCTGCCAAAGCCGCAAGCGCCAAGGCCAAAACCCCCAGCACCAAAGGCCCGCGCAGCATCAGCGCCGGCGGCCTGGCCTTATCTGCCAAGCGAAGTTGCGAACCTGCCACATATCCCTCCAACAGGAGCCCAGTTTGACGCAGTTAAACAGCCGAATAGTTAACCCAAGCTTAACCGCGGCCCTGTCGGTCGCATAATAAAATTTTAGCTGCCAGATATGCCGCCAGATTGGGGCGGCAAAAGCTGGGCCACAAAAAACCCATCCGCACCGCTTAAAGGGCTGAAACGGCGTTGCATTTTACAAGTCCAGCCGCTGTGACGCTGCAAAAACGCCGCGATTTGCGCCTCGTTTTCCGCCGCAAGCATCGAGCAGGTGGCATAGGCCAAAACGCCATCAGGCGCGAGCATCGTAGCGGTTTGATCCAGAATCTGGGCTTGAATCGCCAAAACTTCGGTCAAGCGCGTCTCTGTCAGCGCCCATTTTCCCTGCGGATCACGCCGCCAGCTGCCCGAGCCAGAGCAAGGAACATCCGTCAAGATCAGATCATAAGGCTTTGTTTTGGAAACACTCTCGACGATTTTCAGCCGCGCCCCCGCCCGCTCTGCCCGCGCGGGCAAATCGCGCATCCGACGCGGATCGCGATCATGGGCTTCCAGTGAGATCTGCGCCTTTGCTGCCATCGCCAAGGCCTTGCCGCCGCCACCGCAGCAAAAATCCAGGACCCGCTGCCCGTCATGCAAATCCAGCGTGTCGATCACTGCTTGGCTAGAGCCGTCTTGCAGCTCAACCAATCCCTCAAGATATGCAGCTGAGGCATTGATTTTACGCGGATTTTCCAAAACAATCAGACAGGCCGATGCCAGATCAGAAACCTGTGCAATCACCCCGTCAGCGGCCAAAACCGCCATCGCCTCGCTGCGGGTCGTCTTTGCCAAATTGACCCGCAAAAACACCGGAGCCCGCTTGCGCATCGCCTGCATCACCGCGGTGAAATCCGCGCCAAGACTGTCACGCAGTGGCTGGGCCAACCAGCTTGGGCAATCAAGCGCCGCTGCGCCCTCGGGCTCTGTCGCAACCTCACTGGCCAGCACCACGCCTGGCGCATGGCCCTGCCCGCAAAACAAGGCTTCAATGTCTTGACCTGCCGCCCGGGCGCCGCCCAAGATCAGTCCACGGCCAGTTTCAGAGCCACCCAAAGCCGCAAAAGAGGCTTTGCAGCGCAGTGCGTCATAGACCAGATCGCGCACCGCATGCCGGTCGCCCGAGCCCGCAAAACGGCTGGCGCGGCCCCAATTGGTCAGCGCCTGTTCGGCGGCAGATCCGGCCAGAATACGGTCTAAAACCTCGATCGCGGCAGAGAGACGGGCTTGCGGGGTCATCGGATCACTTTCTGCCGGAAGAAGGCCTGTTTGCAGCCCCCTGCCTATAGCGATGAAAAAAATCCTGCAACAGGCCGCATTTCCCCTCGCAATCGTTACATTCATCGCCCATCTGTGTCGCATGACTGGCGTGACCCCAAACCGATCCCTGCCGTTTTCGCAAAACCTGCTGGCGCAATTGCACGGCGGCAAGAGCGAGCGCATTTCGCTGCAAGAGCTGCTGGACGGGGTGAAAACCCACGCCCGAGCAACGCTTATGATTTTGTTTTCGCTTCCAAATCTTGTTCCAAGTATTCCGGGCATGTCGGCAATAACCGGCCTGCCCTTGCTGTTTTTGGCGGTTCAGATGATGATGGGAAATAATGTCTGGCTGCCGCATTTCATCGCCTCGCGCAGCTTTTTGCGCAGTGATTTGCTGCGCTTGATCAACCGTTTGCTGCCCTATTTGCAACGGGTCGAGCGGGTTTTGCAGCCGCGCCAGCTGATTTTATCGCGCCCAACGGTGCTGCAAGTGATCGGTTTGATCTGCGTGGTGCTGTCTGTGCTGATCGCCTTACCGATTCCCTTGGGCAATTTCCTGCCCGCCGTGGCGATCATTCTGTTCAGCCTTGGCACGCTCGAGGCGGACGGTGTGTTCATTATCGCAGGCTTTGTCACCGCAATCGCCTCGGTCCTGTTTATAACCGTGTTTTATTGGGGGGTGATTATGGCGGTGTTGCGGATGATGGGCCACGCAGCTTAATGCCGCGTGGCCAAGGGCTTAGCCGATCCGGTAGTTCGGGCTTTCGCGGGTGATCTGCACATCATGCACATGGCTTTCCTTTAGCCCTGCGCCAGTGATCTTCACGAAATGGCAATCTTTGCGCATATCGGCAACGGTCGCACAGCCGGTATAGCCCATTGCTGCGCGCAAACCGCCGACCATCTGATGGATCACCGCTGCCGCCGAGCCTTTGTAGGGCACTTGGCCTTCGATGCCCTCGGGCACCAATTTGTCGCTGGCCGCATCCTTTTGGAAATAGCGATCGGCCGAGCCGCGCGCCATTGCCCCCAGCGAGCCCATGCCGCGATAGGCCTTGAACGAGCGGCCCTGCCACAAGATCACCTCGCCCGGAGATTCGTCGGTGCCCGCAATCGCAGAACCGACCATGGCGCAGGATGCCCCTGCCGCAATCGCCTTGGCAAAATCGCCCGAGAATTTGATGCCGCCATCGGCGATCACTGGCACTTTGCCCGCAGCGCGTGCCGAATCCATAATCGCGGTCAGCTGTGGCACACCCACGCCCGCCACGATCCGCGTCGTGCAGATCGACCCCGGGCCGATGCCCACCTTGACCGCATCGGCACCCGCGCCAATCAGCGCACGCGTGGCCTCGGCGGTGGCAACATTGCCCGCCACCACTTGCACCGCGTTCGAGAATTTCTTGATCCGGTCGACCGCAATCGCCACCCCTTCCGAGTGACCATGTGCAGTGTCGATCACCACCATATCAACGCCCGCTTCGATCAAAGCCATCGAGCGTTCAAAGCCCGCATCGCCCACGGTCGAGGCCGCAGCCACCCGCAAACGCCCCAGATCATCCTTGCAGGCTTGTGGGTTCAGCACGGCCTTTTCGGTGTCTTTCAGGGTCAAAAGCCCGGTCAGCTTGCCCGCACCATCGGTCACCAGCAGCTTTTCAATCCGCCGCGCCTTCATCAGCGAAATCGCCGCATCGCGGTCAACGGGTTCGCGCAGCAGCGCAAGGTTTTCCGAAGACATCATTGCATGCACGGGGGTTTTGTCATCGCTGGCAAAGCGCATATCGCGGTTGGTCACAATGCCCAACACCCGGCCGTCATGGTCAACCACTGGAAAGCCGGTGATCTGATAACGCTCCATCAACAGCTTGGCATCGCCCAGCGTTTGCTCTGGCGTCAGCGTGATCGGCTGATAGACCACACCGCTTTCAAAACGCTTGACGCGGCTGACTTCGCGGGCCTGCGTCGCCACATCCAAGTTGCGGTGAATAACGCCGATACCGCCCGCCTGCGCCATGGCAATCGCCATACGGCCTTCGGTTACAGTATCCATCGCCGAAGACAAAAGCGGGATATTCATCCGGATGCTTTGGGTCACAAAGGTGGACGTATCCGCCTCGGATGGCAGCACCGAGCTTGCAGCCGGCACCAGCAAAACGTCATCAAAAGTGAGCGCCTCGCGAATCTCCATGAAAGCCTCCATCGGGTTCAAGTGGGAGTGTTCGTTTGACGGTTTCCTGTTTCACCGATTGTCAGGCTTTGCAAGACCCATTCGCCCCCTTGCGGGCAAAATTGATCCCTTGCAGACTGCGGCAAAACCGGGGGGCGCCGATGCGGGTCGCGATTGTCGAGAATACCAGATTCACCCATCACGGCCAGATCGGCGTGGCGCTGCACGAGGCGGGGGCGATGATCGACCTTTACCGGCCATGGGCGGATGGGCTTTTGCCCGAGCCGGATAGTTTCGACGCGCTGGTGGTCTTTGGTGGCGAGCAAAACGCCTTGGCCGATGCCACCCACCCCTATCTGCCGGCACTTGGCGCGCTGATGCAGGCGGCGGCGCTGTCGGGCAAGGCCACACTTGGCATTTGCCTTGGCTCGCAGATCCTTGCGCGCGGCGCAGGCGCGCAAAACCACATCGGCACCGCGCCCGAATTTGGCTGGTGCGCCGTTGATCTGACACCCGAGGGCGCTGCCGACCCTTTGCTGTCGCATCTGCCTGCGCGCTTTGATATTTTCGAATGGCACTCGGACACCTTCACCCTGCCGCAAGGCGCGGTTGCTTTGGCACGCAGTGATGTGGCGCTGCAAAGCTACCGGATTGGCCGCGCAGGCTATGCCACCCAGTTTCACTTCGAGGCCAGTCGCGCCGTGGTGCGCCGCTGGATCGACAGCTTTGGCCCCTATTTGCAGGCGCAGCAGCCCAGCTTTTTGGCCGATCACCCGCAGCTGGCCGAAACCCATGGCGTCGCCGCCGATGCCCACGGGCTTGCCATCGCGCGGGCTTGGGTGGCGCTGATCTAAGCCTCTGCGGCGTTGGTCTTGGCCGCCAGCGCCCCCGTCGCCCACATCTTCACCACCCGAACCCCGATCATCGGGATCAGCGCAGCAGCCAGCAGCAAAACCACCATCCCTGCTTCGGCCCAATGCCCGCCCAGCGAGATCAGCGCCGCCGCATAAGAGGCCAGCGGAAAGGTGAAACTGCCCCAAAGCGGCGAAAACCCCGAAGCCGTCAGCCAACGCGCGCTGAGCAGCAGGCTGGCAAAGATCACCGCGCCAAAACTGGCAAAGCTATAGGCCAGCAGATCTTGACCCAAGCCATGCGCAACGGTGGCAAAAAGTGCCGCTGGCGCCAGATGAATGGCCAGCATCGGACGCAGCGGCGCGGGTGGGATCCTTGCGATCAGCTGCGCCAAAGACACGCCCCAAATCGCCGCGGCAACCGGCATCACCGCCCAAAGAATGCCCTGCGCCACCCCCTCAAACCCCATCGACACCGCCGAAACCGCCCCTACGATAAAGCCGACAAAGCTCAGATGCCAAGCCGGTGTCACCACCCGCCCCTCGGCAGGCAGGCCAAGCCAAACCTTGATCCACAGCGCCGCAAGCGCCAGATGCAGCGCCAGCCCCAGCCCCAGCACCCCCGCCGCAAGCGCTGGCCCATAGGGTGCCAGCACCGCCGCCGATGCCATCACCCCCATGCTGGCGGTGGCATAGCCCGCGCGCCCGGGCAGCACCCGCATGTCTTCCAAAACCACCGCAGGCCTGCGCGCCACCTTGACGGCAAGCGCTGCCAGCGCAAAGCAAAACACCGCCAAAATCGCCCCCAAAGCCGCCTCTGCCAGCCCGGCCTCAAGCCCCAACCAGCCCAAGCCCCGCCGCGCCGCCAAACCCAGACCCAAAAGCCCCAGCAGCGCCGAAAACACCGCAGGCGGCGTGCGCGCAAACAGCTTGGGCTTGCGCGGCGGGAACTCGGGTGCTGGAAAGCTTTTGGGGCGTCGCGCCAAACGCGGGGTCAAATCAGGCGGGGTCTGGGTCATCGCACACTCCATGCTTTGCCCCATTCACCACGCCCAGAAGGTAAAGCGCAAGCGGCCGCTTCGCCGCAGGCGAGGCTGACGCCCGTTTGACGCGGGCTCGATGCCCGCGCCAAACGGCCCCCTAACCGCGCAAGACCGGAAACCAATCCTCGCGCAGCCGCTGCCCTGCGACCATGCCATGATCGGGATAGGGCGGCGAGGTGCGCCCCGGCCGCTCGACATAGCGCGCATCCTCCCCCAGCAGGCGCAAGGAAAACGCCCGCCTGCGCGCGCCCGCCTCATTGCCACGCGCGCCGTGCAGGGTGCGGTAGTGAAAGGCCACCGCATCGCCCGGCTCCATCTCCCATTCCAGCACCCGCATGCCCTCGGCATCGGGATCGGGCACCGGCATATAGGCATCGGGGTTGGGATAAAACGCGGTCTCGGCCAGCCAGCGCGTCGGCAGCACATCCTTTTCCCAAAGATGCGAGCCCGCAACACAGCGCAAAGACGCCTGCGTCACCCGGTCCAGTGGCGACCAAAACGACACGGTTTGCGCGCCTTGCACAAAATAATAGGGCCCGTCGCTGTGCCACGGCGTCGGCTTGGCGGTGCCGGGCTCTTTGACCAGCACATGATCGTGAAACATCTGCACCCGCTCTGACTGCATCAAAGCCGCAGCCACTTCCGCCACATCCGAGCCTTTGATCACCCGCTCGAATTCAGGGATGCGCTGCCAGTTGCAATAATCGTCAAAGAACCGCCCCGCCTCGCCAGGTTTCAGGTTTTCGGCCGCATAGGGTCCGGGCTCGGCCATATTGCGCGCCACCCCTGCCCGCAGATCCTCGACCCAATCGGCCCAAAGCCCCTTGATCAACACCGCCCCGTCGCGCTGAAACGCGGCCACCGTCGCCTCGCTGAGCTTTACCATCGCACCCTCCCCCTCTGTGATGAAACCTTTATGGCAAAGACCCAAAGCCCGCGCAACCGCGCGCGCCAAAGCCTCTGATTTAAACCGCTTTGGCCGACACCACCCCACCAGCAAGCCGCTGTAAAAGCATCCTTTCCCCGAGTTTTTTGTGATTAAGCCTGCCCAAGCGCCTCAAACACTTTGACCGCGCCGCCGACTGCGGCTAATCTTCGGCGCAAATCACGCTGAACCCTGCAATCCTTGTTTCATTTGGGCGCTATGAACCTTAAAGAATTGGCGCTAAAGTTGAACCTGTCGCCCACAACCGTCAGTCGGGCCTTGAATGGCTACCCCGAGGTAAATGCTGCCACCCGCGAGCGTATTCTTGCCGCCGCCAAACGCCACAATTACCGCCCCAATACCCGTGCGATCCGGCTGGCCACAGGGCGGGCCATGGCGGTGGGCCATGTGTTTCCAGTGGCCACGAAATCCGAGATCATGAACCCGATCTTTGCCGATTTCATCGCAGGCGCGGGCGAGGTTTACACCACCAACGGCTATGACATGCTGCTTTCGGTGGTCTCGGATGCGGCAGAAACGCAAAGCTATCACGATCTGAAATTGCGTGGCGCAGTTGATGGCGTGATCATCCATGCGGTGCGCAGTTCGGATGATCGCATCAAAACCCTGTTGCAGCTTGGGCTTCCCTTTGTTTCGCACGGGCGTGCAACCTCGGTTGACCTGCCCTATTCTTGGGTCGATGTGAACAACCGCCGCGCGTTTTTGCGCGCCACCGAATTTTTGCTGGATCTGGCACATCAGCGCATTGGTCTGATCAACGGCAAAGAGGATCTGGATTTCGCGCTGCGCCGCCGGATGGGCTATCTCGAGGCGCTGTCGGCGCGCGCAATCGCACAAGACCCTGCGCTGATGTTCACGGGCGAGCTGACCGAACATGCGGGCTATCTGGCCGCCAGCACCATGCTGGCTTTGCCGCAGCCCCCCACCGCCTTTGTCTGCGCCTCGATGCTTTCGGGCATGGGCGCGCGCCGCGCAATCGAGGCGCGCGGGCTGGTGATGGGGCGCGATGTCTCGGTGATCATCTTTGACGATGAACTCAGCTATCTGCGTAATGGCGAAGATCTGCCGATTTTCACCGCCACGCGGTCTTCGGTGCGGCTGGCGGGGCAATTGGCGGCACAGATGCTGCTGGATCTGATCGCAGACCCCGCTTCTGCGCCGCAAAACCGCCTGCTTGAAGCCGATCTCATTTTGGGGCAATCCACTGGCCCCGCCCCGCGCACATAACCCTTCGATTCCCCCGTTAGAAACAGCCAAGCCTTCAGGTGCCCCTATGACCACGCCTCTTAATCTTGTTGCTGACATCGGCGGCACCAACACCCGGGTTGCGCTTGCCGATGGCAAGGCGGTGCGTCAAGACAGCATCCGCCGCTATGCCAATGCCGATTTCCCAAGCTTGGAGCCGGTGCTGACGCGCTATTTGGCCGAAGAAGGCATCGCGCGGGTCGAGGGGGCTTGCGTGGCCGCCGCAGGCCCGGTGCGCGATGGCGTGGCGGTGATGACCAATCTGGCCTGGACGATTGACGCAGCCCAGCTGACCCGTGCCACTGGCGCCGCGCATACCGCGATTTTGAATGACCTCCAGGCGCAGGGCCACGCGCTGGGCCATATAGCCCCACAGTTTCTGCGCCCGCTGATCGCAGGCCCGCAGCAAAGTGGCGCGGCCATGCTGGTGGTGGGTGTGGGCACAGGCATGAATGCAGCCCCCGTGCATAACACGGCAGCTGGTCGGGTGGTTGCGGCCTCGGAATGCGGCCATATCGCGATGCCTGTGCGCAATGAGACCGACTTTCGCCTGATGAAATTCATCGAAGGCCACGGCCCGCATGCGCATGGTTTTGCCGGCGTCGAAGACATTCTGGCGGGGCGCGGGCTGGAACGGCTGCACGCCTTTGTCACCCATGAGGCGGGGGCGATGCAGGAACTGGGGGCGGCGCAGATCATGCAGGCGCTTGGCGCAGGCGATCCGCTGGCGCGGCAAACCGCAGCGCTTTATGTGCGGCTTTTGGGCAATGAGCTGGGCAATCTGGCGCTGATCCACCTGCCCTTTGGCGGGCTTTATCTGATCGGCGGCGTGGCGCGTGCCATGGTGCCCTATATGGCCGAGATGGGGCTGACAGAGGCCTTCCGCGATAAGGGGCGCTTTGGCGATTTCATGAAAGATTTCGCGGTCTTCGCGGTGGAAGATGACTACGCAGCCCTGACCGGCTGCGCAGCGCATCTAAGCAGCACGCCTGCCTAGGGCTTGGCGGCTTTGGGCAGACGCTCAGCGATAAAGCTTAACATGACGCCAAGGCCATCTTGGGAAATGCCGTGCCCGCCGCCTTTCATCACATGCGCAAAGACCTTGAAGCCATTGGCAACAAGCGTATTTCCTGCGGCCTGCATCTCGCCAAAAGGCACCACATCGTCGCGGTCGCCGTGCATCAACAAGACTTCAGGCTTTACTGTCATTTCCATCGCCAAAGTATTGGGGCGCATCAGTTTTCCCGAAATCGCCACCAGCCCTGCGATGGTGTCAGCCCGCCGGGGTGCAACATGCAGGCCCATCATCGCGCCTTGACTAAACCCCACCAAAACCAGTTCAGACGCCGAAACAGCTTCGGCCTGTAAGGTGATGTCGATAAAGCCATTCAGATCATCCGCCGCTTGGTTCATCGCCACCGCAGACTCGACCTCGCTCGAGCCATCAAAGCGCGGGATCGGGAACCACTGCCTGCCAAAGCCGCTGGCAGCGCATGCCTGCGGCGCGTCGGGGGCATAAAACACCGTATCGGGCAAATGCGGCCCCAAGACATCGGCAATCCCCAACAGATCGGCGCCATCAGCGCCGTAGCCATGCACAAAGATCACCACCGAACCGGTTTTGCCCGACACCGAGGCCTTGCGGCCAAATTTTAACGCTCTGCTCATAGAAATGACCCTGCCCCTAAATGCCGTCTCGCGATTTCACCACATGGTAATAGGCAAACAAACAGCGCGCCGCAACCGCGCGCCACGGGCTCCACGCCAGCGACATCTGGCGCAAGGCGCGCTCAGAAGGCCGCGCGGGCAGATCAAACAGATGCCTTGCCGCCTCTTGCAGCGCCAGATCATTGGGCGCAAAGACATCCGCCCGCCCCAGCGCGAACATGGCATAGATTTCCGCCGTCCAGCGGCCAATGCCTTTGACCGCAACCAAAGTCTCGATCACCCGGTCATCGGGCAAATCGCGCAGCGCGTCAAAATCCACCGCCGAATGCGCCAGCGCCAGCGCGTAGCTGGCCTTTTGCCGGCTTAGCCCTGCCGCGCGCAGATCGTCTTCGCCCGCAAGCGCCACCGCCGCGCGGCTGTCATAGCCCGCAGCCGCCATCCGCGCCCGAATGGCATTGGCCGAAGCCACCGAGACCTGCTGCGAGATGATCGCCTCCAGCAGTGCCGAAAACCCATCGGGCTTGCGCCGCAGCGGCAGATCGCCGACCAAAACCAAGGCGCGGGCAAAGCGCGGATCCTGGCCTGCCAGCCAAGCCGCCCCCTCGGCCAGATCCGCAGGCCCTGTGATCAAACGCCCGACCATTGTTTCCCTCACAATTATTCGCTTGCAGCACGCCAAGCCGCATTCTACCGATACCCTATGATGACAGATCAAGACAGCCTCGCCCGTAGAAATGTTGCCGTTCTGGTGGCCGCCCAAGCCATCCTTGGCGCGCAAATGCCGATGATTTTCACCTTTGGCGGGCTTGCGGGCCAGTCTTTGGCGACAAATGCCTGCTTTGCCACCCTGCCGATCTCGATGATCGTGCTGGGGTCGATGCTGACGGCGACGCCGCTGTCAAGCCTGATGCAGCGCAAGGGCCGGCGGGTTGGCTTTGTGGTCGGTGCCTTGGGCGGCGCGCTGGGGGCTGCGATTTCGGCCTATGGGCTGTTGCAAAGCTCGTTCTTTTTCCTCTGTCTTGGGTCGCTGTTCACCGGAGTTTATATGTCGGCGCAGGGGTTTTACCGCTTTGCCGCCGCGGATCGGGCCTCGGATGCGTTCCGGCCCAAGGCGATTTCCTATGTGATGGCGGGCGGGCTGTTGTCGGCGGTGATCGGCCCGCAGCTTGGGGCGGCCACGGTGGACGCGATGGTGGTGCCGTTTCTGGGCATTTACCTTGCGGTGGTGGTGCTGAACCTTTTGGGCATGATCATGTTTGTGTTTTTGGACATCCCCGTGCCAGATCGCAACACCTTTGCAGGCGTGGTGGCACGCAGCAGGGTCGAGCTGATGAAGACCCCGCGTGTCGTGGTGGCGGTGATTGTGGCGGCGGTGTCTTATGCGCTGATGAATCTGGTGATGACCTCGACCCCGCTGGCGGTTGTGGGCTGCGGCTTTGGCAAGGGGGCTGCGGGGCATATTGTCACCAGCCACGTGCTGGCAATGTATGCGCCTTCGTTCATCACCGGCCATGTCATCGCGCGTTTTGGCGTTGAAAAGGTGATGGCGACGGGTCTGGTTATTCTGGCTGCGGCTGGGGCGGTGGCGATAGCGGGCGTCGATCTGATGAACTTTTATGCAGCGCTGATCCTGTTGGGTGTCGGCTGGAACTTTGGCTTTATTGGCGCGACCACCATGCTGACAGGATCGGTAGCCCCTTCCGAGCGCGGCCGGATGCAGGGTCTGAACGATCTGATCGTCTTTGGCGGCGTCACCCTTGCCAGCCTGTCTTCGGGCGGCTTGATGAACTGCTCGGGCTCTTCGGTGCAAGCGGGATGGTCGGCGGTGAATATGGCGATGCTGCCGTTTCTGGTGCTGGCCGGTGGCGCGCTGATTTGGCTGGCGATGCGGCCAAAAGCGGCATGATCCGCGCGGCCACCCCTGCCGATCTGCCGCAACTGGTGGCGCTGATCACGGGGCTTGCCGCACATCACGATGACGCGGCTTTGGTGACAGAAGCGACACTTGCGCGCGATGTCTTTGGCCCGCATCCCTGCCTGCAAATCTTGGTGGCCGAGGCGGCTGATGGCCTGCAAGCCTATGCGGCCCTGACCCAGCTTGCCCGGCTGCAATGGGGCCAGCGCGGCATGGATCTGCATCATCTGTATGTCGCAGAAAACCAACGCGGCAAGGGTCTGGGCACGCGCCTGATCCAAGCGGTCACTGATCTTGCACGCGCGCAGGGCTGCAGTTATCTGACTGTCTCTGCGCTTGCCAGCAACACCCGCGCGCAAGGCTTTTACACCAAGCGCGGCTTTCACCCTGCCCCCGTCAGCGGCCAGCGCTTTGCCTTGGATCTGGGCTAAAGGCTACCAGCGCGCCCTTACCACCGCCCCGTAAGCGCTGCCCAAGTCAGCCGGCCGCGCCGCGCAAATTCCGACAGCCCCATCGCGCCCTCGGCCACCAGCCGCGGATCAGCCGCCACCTGCGCCAGCAAGGGCTCTGCCTGCCAGCCTGCCAGCATCGCAGGCCCCAGATCACGCCGCATTGCCTTTGCAAAGCGGATCTTTTCCAGCCCCGTCTTGGCCAGGGCTGCAATCGCCGCTGGGCGGCCATCGACCAAGGGCAGCTTGCCGCGCGCCTCTAACTCTGGCACCGCGCGCAGGAAATTCGCCAGCCCCAAACCCCAGCCATAGGCCCGCGCAAAAGGTTCAGCCCGCAAAGGTGCCCCGCAAGCCTTGGCCGCAAGCCACATCAGGGCGCCTGCCGTCTCGTCCAGATAGCGGTCAAAATGCGCCGCATCCTCAAAGGCATCGGCGTAGATATCCCAGCGCCGCGCCGCGACCAAACGGTCAAACACCTCGACCGGAAGGGCTGCCTCGGCGATCAGCCCGTGCAAAGGGCCCGCCACCTCATGCGCGCGCGCGCGCGGTTCGGCCACCACATCGCGCCACCATTGCAACCGCATCTCGGCGATCATCGGCTCTTTGGTCACCCAAGGCGCGCGGGCGACCTCAAGGTTAAAGGCGTAAAGCACAAACAACCGCCCCCGCAGCGCCACAGGAGCCGCCATAACGGCAGCAAAGCGGTCAGGATCGCCACGCTCGACCAAACCAGCACAGGCGGCAAAGCTCATAGCGGCTGGCCCACATCGCGGATCAGCTTCCAATTGATCGCATCCAGCAGCGCCTCGAAACTGGCGTCAACGATATTGGCCGAAACCCCCACCGTTGACCAGCCGCGCCCAGAACTGTCTTCGCTGTCGATGATCACGCGGGTCACAGCCTCGGTGCCGCCTTGAGTGATGCGCACCTTGAAATCCACCAGATGCAGATCGTCGATCACGCCCTGATAGGGGCCCAGATCCTTGGCCAAGGCCTTGGCCAAAGCGTTCACCGGCCCGCGATCGGTGCCGCTCTCGTCCATGCTCTCGCTGACCGACAGCATCTTCTTCTCGCCCACCTTCACCACAACCACAGCCTCCGAGAGGCTGACCATACGGTCGTATTTGTTCTTGCGCCGCTCCACCGTGACCCGGTAGCGCTTGACCTCAAAGAAATCCGGCATCAGCCCCAATTCGCGCCGCGCCAGCAGCTCAAAGCTCGCCTGCGCCCCGTCATAGGCATAGCCCTGATCCTCGCGCTCCTTGATCACCTCTAAAATCCGCCCCATGCGCGGATCTTTGGCCTCAACCACAATCCCCGCCGCAGCCAACCGCGCCCGCAGGTTCGATTGCCCGGCTTGGTTTGACATCGGAATGATGCGCTCATTGCCAACACGCTCGGGGGCGATATGCTCATAGGTGCTGGGGTCTTTCATGATCGCACTGGCATGCAAACCCGCCTTATGGGCAAAGGCACTGGCGCCGACATAGGGTGCGCTGCGCAAAGGCACGCGGTTCAAAATATCATCCAAACTGCGTGACAACCGCAACAGGCCGGCAAGACCCGCCTCACTGACGCCAATTTGCAGCTGGCTCGCAAAGGGCTGTTTCAGCATCAAGGTCGGGATCAGCGTCACCAGATTGGCATTGCCACAGCGCTCGCCCAATCCGTTCAACGTGCCCTGCACCTGCCGCGCCCCCGCCTCGACCGCCGCCAGCGAATTGGCCACCGCATTGCCGGTGTCATCATGGCAATGAATGCCCAACCGGCTGCCCGCAATGCCGCTGGCAATCACCTCCGAGACCACCCGCCCCACTTCCGAAGGCAAGGTGCCGCCATTGGTGTCACACAGCACAATCCAACGCGCCCCGGCCTGATAGGCCGCCTGCAAACAGGCCAGCGCATAGTCAGGATTGGCGCGGTAGCCATCAAAGAAATGCTCGGCGTCAAACAAAGCCTCGCGCCCCTGCCCGACCACATGCGCAAAAGACGCCGCAATCGCCGCAAGGTTTTCCTCCAGGCTCACCCCAAGCGCCGTGGTGACGTGAAAGTCATGACATTTGCCAACCAAACAGACCGCAGGCGTGCCCGCATCCAGCACCGCCGCCAAAACATCATCATTCTGCGCCGACCGCCCCACCCGCTTGGTCATGCCAAAAGCCGTCATCGTCGCGCGCCCTTGCGGCACCGCCGTGAAAAACTCACTGTCGGTCGGATTGGCCCCAGGCCAACCGCCCTCGATATAATCTACCCCCAAACCATCCAGCGCAGCCGCAATCTGCAGCTTTTCCAAGGTCGAAAACTGCACCCCTTGCGTCTGCTGGCCATCGCGCAGCGTGGTGTCAAACAGATAAAGCCGCTCTTTCATGCCTTGGCCCTTTCATCTTGGTGCAAATATCCTCGGGGGTTCGGGGGGGGAAACCCCCCGAGGTTTGCCAGATGCGCAAGGCTCACAGCACCCCCTCCAACTTCTTGGCATCAAAGCCCGCGCCCGCCAGCAACTCGACACCCGCCTTCGACATCCGCACCTCAACCCCCGCCGCCGTCAGCGCCGCCTTCATCGCGTCTAAGGCGGCGAAATCCTTGCTTTGTTGTGCCTGTGCGCGCAGCTCTGTCACCCGCGCGGCATAGGGGGCCAGATCGACGCTCGGCTGGTTTTGCGTAAGCCACGCGCTCTGGCGCATCTGCAACAACCCCAGCAGCACCGCCGTGCGCTTTAAGACCCGCGCATCGCCACGCTTTGCCAGCTCCAGCACCTCCGTCAGCGCGGCCGAAGTGTTCAGATCGTTCTGCAAAGCCGCCAGCACCTGCGGATCGACCGCCAGGCTCATATCCAGTTCCACATCGCCCACCGCCGCATAAAGCCCGTCCAGTGTCTTTTTCGCCTGCGCCGCCTTCTCTGCCGTCCAATCCATCGGTTTGGAATAATGCGTGCCCAGATAGACCATGCGGATCACCTCGCCCGCATAGCCTTGGTCCAGCAAATCGCGCACGGTAAAGAAATTGCCCAAGGATTTGGACATCTTCTTGCCCTCGACCTGCAACATCTCATTGTGCATCCAGATCTTGGCGAAATCCGCCTCTGGATGCGCGCAGCAGCTTTGCGCGATCTCGTTCTCGTGGTGGGGAAATTGCAGATCCAGCCCGCCGCCGTGAATGTCAAAGCTTGCGCCCAGCAATTCATAGCTCATCGCCGAGCATTCGATATGCCAGCCCGGTCTGCCAAAGCCCCAAGGGCTGTCCCAACCGGGCTCAGCGTCAGAGGAGGGCTTCCACAGCACGAAATCCATCGGATCTTCTTTGAACGGCGCCACCTCGACCCGCGCGCCTGCGATCATATCGTCAACCGAGCGGCCTGAGAGCGCGCCATAGTCTTTGTACGAACGTACACGAAACAGCGCATGGCCCTCGGCGGCATAGGCATGGCCCTTGGCGATCAGGGTTTCGATCATCGCGATCATCGCGCCGATATATTCCGTCGCGCGCGGCTCAAATGTGGGCCGCAGCGCGCCCAAGGCATCCATATCGGCGTGATACCAGCCGATGGTTTCCTCGGTCCGCTCGCGGATCAGCGCCTCTAGGCTGCGCGGATCGCCCGCCTTTTGCCGCGCCAAGGCGCTGGCGTTGATCTTGTCATCGACATCGGTGAAATTGCGCACATAGGTGACGTGATCCGTCCCGTAAACCTGCCGCAGCAACCGATAGAGCGTGTCAAACACCACCACAGGCCGACCATTGCCCAGATGCGCGCGATCATAAACCGTGGGACCGCAGACATAGATCCGCACGTTTTTGGCATCAATCGGGGTGAAATCTTCTTTTACCCGCGTTTTGTTGTTGTGCAGTCTGATCATCATCAAGCCTCGAAATTGGTCCAAACACGCCTGCGGCGCGGGTCTATCAGCTTGATCCTGTTAAGGGAAACAGATGATGGGCCCGCGTGACGACTGTCAGCAGGGAATGCAGCAAATGCAAAGAACGTCCATCAGTTTCATGCAGCCTGTGTAGCGCCAGAATGCAAGGTCGCCAAGCTTAATTTTCGCGGCAAAGCCCCCCTTGTTTGCCGCCCCCCCGCAGGCCATGCTGGCGCAAAGGGAGCCTGCGATGAACCATGATGATCTGAACCATTGGTCAAAACGCGCCGCCGATTGGGCAAGCGACTATCACAGCCACTTGCGCGACCGCCCGGTGCGCGCGCCGCTTACCCCCGGTGCGATTGCCCGACAATTGCCCGCGCAGCCCCCCGAAGCGGGCGAGCCGATGGAAACCATCTTTGCCGATTTTGCGGCCATCGTGCCTGACGGCATGACCCATTGGCAGCACCCGCGCTTTTTTGCCTATTTTCCCGCCAATGCCTCACCCGCCTCGATGTTGGCCGAGCAATTGGCCAATGCGATGGCCGCGCAAGGCATGCTGTGGCAAACCTCGCCTGCGGTGACCGAGATTGAACAGGTGATGATCCAATGGCTGCGCCAAGCGCTGGGTCTGCCCGAGGGCTTCACCGGCACCATCCACGATTCTGCCACCACCACCACGCTGTCGGCCATTCTGACGATGCGCGAGCAGGCGACAGCCTTTGCAAGCAATATCAGCGGCTTGCAAGCCAGCCCTCGCCTGCGGTTCTATGCCAGCGCGCAGACCCATTCTTCGGTCGACAAAGCCATTCGGGTGGCGGGCATTGGCCAGGACAATCTGATCAAGATCGAAACCGACGCGCAGTTTTCGATGCGGCCCGAGGCGCTGAATTCCGCGATTGCCGCCGATCTGGCGGCGGGTTTTGTACCTGCGGGCGTGATCTTATGTGCGGGTGGCACCTCGATTGGCGCGTTTGACCGCATCGGCGATTGCATCGCGGTGGCCAAGCGCTTTGGCCTGCCGGTGCATGTCGATGCGGCTTGGGCGGGGTCTGCGATGATCTGCCCCGAGTATCGCGGGCTTTGGGCGGGGATCGAGGGCGCTGACTCCATCGTCTTTAACCCGCATAAATGGCTGGGCGTGCAGTTTGATTGCGCGGTCCAGTTTCTGCGCGATCCGACGCCGCAGGTGAAAACCCTTGGCCTGCGCCCCAGCTATCTGGAAACCGCCGGGCGCGAAGAGATCGTGAATTTCAACGAATGGACCGTGCCTTTGGGGCGGCGGTTTCGCGCGCTGAAGCTGTGGTTCACCCTGCGCGCCTATGGGCTAGAGGGGCTGCGCGCCCGCATTCGCAACCATGTCGCTTGGGCCGAAGAGGCTTGCGCCGATTTGGCCGCCATCGCAGGCGTGCAGATCACCAGTCAGCCCAGCCTGTCGCTGTTCAGCTTTGCGCTGGAAACCCAAGCCAAGACCGAGGCGCTGCTGGCGCGGATCAACGATGATGGCCGGATCTATCTGACCCAAACCCTGCACGAGGGACGCTATGTCATTCGCGTGCAGGTGGGTCAGTTTGATTGCACCCGTACGGACGTACAGATGATCGCAAAGGTGGTGGCCGAGCTGATGACCTAAGCCCGTTCGGCCAGCGCCATCCATTCTTCTTCGCAGGCGGCCAATTGCGCTTGGCGTTCGGACAATGCCTCGCCACCCTTGCGGAACTTCACCGGTTCTTTGGTGAACATCGCAGGATCTGACAGGAAATCCGACAGCTTGCCAATCTCGGCTTCCAGCTTTTCGATCAGCGCGGGCAAAGCCTCGAGCCGTTTGCGTTCGGTAAAGGTCAAGCCATCGGCTTTGGCGGCAGGCCTTACAGGATCTGGCGCTTTGCTGCCTTTGACGTTGTCAAAGGTGACAGAGTCCGTCGTCAGCACCCGCTGGGTGACGTAATCCGACCAGCCCCCCGGATAGACCGACGCGCGGCCCTTCCCCTCGAGCGCGATGGTGCTGGTGGCAATGCGATCGATGAAATCGCGGTCGTGGCTGACAAGCAAAACGGTGCCATCGTATTCGCCCAAGATGTCTTGCAACAGATCCAGCGTCTCGACGTCCAGATCGTTGGTCGGTTCGTCCATGATCAACAGGTTCGACGGCAGCGCCATCAGCTTGGCCAGCAACAGCCGGGCTTTCTCGCCGCCCGAAAGCGAGCGCACAGGCGCGCGGGCTTGGCGTTCGTCGAACAAAAAGTCCTTAAGGTAGCCCACCACATGCTTTGGCACGCCGCGCACCATCACCTGATCTGACGAGCCCGAAACCGCCATCAGCGGATCATTGGTCAGGCTGTCCCAAAGCGTGGCATTGGGGTCAAGCCGGGCGCGGGCCTGGTCAAAGACCGCGATTTCAAGATTGGTGCCAAGCTTGATGCTGCCCGCATCGGGGGCCAGCTCGCCAATCAGCATTTTCAGCAGCGTGGTTTTGCCGACACCGTTCGGGCCGACAAAGGCCACACGGTCGCCGCGCAACACCCGCAGATCGAAATCCTGCACGATGGTCTTATCGCCAAAGATCTTTGCGATCCCTGTCGCCTCGATCACCCGCTTGCCCGATTGCGTGCCCGATTCCAGCTCGAGCGCCGCGGTGCCCTGACGGCGGATCTGGCTGCCCCGTTCGGCGCGCAGTTCTGCCAAGGCGCGCACGCGGCCTTGGTTGCGCTTGCGCCGTGCCGAGATGCCTTCAACCGCCCATTTCGCCTCGGCCTTGATCTTGCGGTCCAGCTTGTGGCGGGCGTCGTCTTCTTCGGCCCAAATGGTTTCGCGCCATTCCTCAAAGCCGTCAAAGCCGGATTCGCGGCGGCGCACTTGGCCGCGGTCGATCCAAAGCGTGGCACGCGTCAGCGCGCGCAAAAACGCGCGGTCGTGGCTGATCAGCACAAAGGCGGTGCGGGTGCCCTTTAATTCTTCTTCCAGCCATTCGATGGCTTGGATGTCCAGATGGTTGGTCGGCTCGTCCAACAGCATCAGCTCGGGCGCTTCGGCCATCAGCTTGGCAAGGGCTGCGCGCCGCCGCTCGCCGCCCGAAGCGGTCGCGACCGGGGTTTCTGGGTTGAACTTCAACCCTTCGGCCACCATTGGCACCTTGTATTCCTCGCCCTCGGGCAAGCAGCTTGCGGCGTAATCGCCCAAGGTCGCAAAACCCGCCAGATCGGGGTCTTGTTCCATATAGCCGACACTGACGCCGGGAGGCACAACCCGCACGCCTCGGTCTGGTTCAACCAGCCCCGCCATGACCTTCATCAGCGTGGATTTGCCAGAGCCATTACGCCCCACCAAAGCCACCCGATCACCGGGATGAACAACGAGATCAAGCTCGTCAAAAACCGGATCGCCGCCAAAGGTCAGCGAGATTCCGGACAACTGAAGGAGGGGTGCGCGTGCCATGGCGGTCAGCTAGTCGGAACCAAAGCCCGCGTCAATCACCAGATCGGGCAATTTCGCGCAAAGCCCGCGCGCGGGCGGGGGGAATCGACGCAATTTCGACGGCGGTAAAGACATGCAGCGTGTCCAGATCCCGATCCAGCACCGCGTGATCGCTGACCCAGCCCCCCAGCGTAAGATAGCTGCGCAGCAAAAGTGGCATCTGCGCCAGCCCTGCCCGCAGATCCAGCACCTGATCGCTGCGGCCTTCGGCAAAGCGCACCTGCTCTACGGCCAGCGGCTTGGGCAGCCAGTCTTGTGGGCCGATGTGACGCGCGGCCAAAAGCGCAAGCGCCGCGCGGTGGCGTGCCTCCTCGGCGCCCAAAAACGAAGTGCAGCCGAACAGCAGCCCCACCCCTGCCGCATCCACCAGCCGCGTGATTGCCGCCCAAGCCAAGCGCAGGATGTCAGGATCATGCCACTTTGGATGCAGCGCAAAGCGCCCCAGTTCCAGCACAGGCGCGCCAAACTGCGCAAGCGGAGCAAGATTATAGCTTTGCGCCGAATAGCTTTGCCCAATCTGGTCGGCCTGCAACAGCATCCCCCGAAAGCAAGCAACGATCTGGCCGCTTTCCCGCTCGTGCAGCGACAGGTGCAGACAATCGGCATCAAAGCCATCGCGGTCCTCGCCCTGACCTGCGCGAAAGCACTCAAGCCGCAGCGGCAGCGTGGAGGCAAGTCCCGCTGCCCCAAAGCCAGCCTCGACACGGTACTTGCCCTTGGTCAGCGGAAACTCTGCCGCAAGAGCCCGCGCGCGCGCCTGCATCACTATTTGAACAACTGCCCCGCACCGATGCCGCCGATATTGCCAAACATCTGCGCAAGGAAGCCTTTGGACTGCACGCTGTCGCCCGTCACCCGGCGCGAGATCGGCACGATGCGACCCTGCTCGAGGCCAAAGCGTTCGACATTGCTGACCACGCCCTGCGCATCAAAGCTGACCGCCACAACCTCGCGCTGCTCTTCTTTTGGCGCATAGGGGCCCAGATTTTTCCAAGTGCTTTGCACATAATACCAAGCTTGGTCGTTCAACAGACCCGAGGCAGAGGGCCGGCCAATCGCAGTGGCTACGGTTTCGCGGCTGTCTTTGCCCACTGTCACCAAGGCCAATTCCTGATCCGAAGGCACATAGCCATGTGATCGAACGATCGGCGTGCAGGCGGCAAACAGCGCCATGGCGGCGATGGCCACAAGCCCCTGCCCCCACGATCTTGCCACTTTGCCACTTATCGTCTTGTCAGTTCGCGCCATTCCGCCCTCACCCTCACTGCCTTGTCCCGATTTACCCCGCGCGCGCCCTTGCACCAAGTCAATTCGACAAGTATTCCAGAAATCCTGCACCGTTTTGGTCAAAGCTTCGGCTTTTGGCTTACAGAAGGACGCAGACCTGTTCAAGAATGGAACGCCGTGATGGGCAAAGAAGCGATCCGCTTTGTCACCCTCAGGGCCGCAAACCCCGAAAGTACCCGATGAGCGCTTCTTCGACCCTTCCTAGCCAAAGCTACCGCTCGGCGCTGGTCTCTGGCCGCAAAACCCTGCGTTTCACCTTTGCGCCCGACGCCGCCGCCCGCGCGGTCATCGCCCAAGCGCTGGGCCTGCTGGAGCTGCCAGAGTTCGTCTTCAAGGGCGAATTGGCGCCGCTGGGGCGGGCAGATGTGGTGTTGCGCGCCGATCTGAGCGCACTTGTGGTGCAGGCCTGCTCGATCTCGCTGGCTCCGGTGCGCAGCAAAGTCGCTGACAGCACCGAGGTGCGCTATCAGTTTGATTACGTCGAACCCGCCGCTGACGAGCTGGAAATCCCCGCCGATGACAGCGAACCCATGCCTGAAAGCATCGACGTTGCCGCCATTGGCATCGAGGCGCTTACGCTTGCGCTGCCGCTTTACCCCCGCGCGCGCGGCGCCGAATTTGCCGAGGCGGTCTTTGCAGCCCCCGGCGTGGCCCCGCTGAAATCCGAAGATCTGAAGCCTTTTGCAGGTCTGGCTGCTTTGGCAGATAAGCTAAAAAAGCCAGAGGTTTAGGCGGCTTGAGGCCGGTTATGAATTTAGCTGACGAAAAGGGGTTGCACCGCGCTCAAATCTGGCTATGTTCCGCGCCTCATTGAGGGCTTTGTAACGCAGGGATGACTTGCCGCAGAAAGCGCTGAAAATAAAGTAAAATCCGGGGCTTGTCCCCCACTATCCGAGGTCGAGACATGGCTGTCCCGCAGAACCGCACCACCAAGTCCCGCCGTAACATGCGTCGTTCGCACGACGCTCTGGTTGCCGGCAACCCGCAAGATTGTTCAAACTGCGGCGAACAAAAGCGCCCGCACCATGTATGCCCGTCTTGCGGTCATTATGATGCGCGCGAAGTTGTCGCCACCAAAGCAGTCGAAGTTGACGAGGACGCGGCGTAAGCCGCCCCTATCGCTGCTAGCCCATGGCATCCGGACCTGCACATCAGACCGAAGCCAGCGCGCAGCGCATCGTCATTTCTGTTGATGCGATGGGATCAGATCGCGGACCGGTGGCCATTGTCGCCGGTCTTGCGCTTTGTGCAACGTCATTGCCGAATGCAGACTTCATCTTGCACGGAGACGAGGCGCAGCTTGCGGCACTGCTTTCTAGGCATGCCGGCCTGTCGCAGCGCGTAACGCTGCGCCATGCGCCGCGTGTAGTCACCATGCAGGATAAGCCCAGCCAGGTCATGCGACACGGCGAAGGCACCTCGATGTGGTCAACAATCGAAAGCGTCAAGCAGGGCGAGGCCACGGTTGCGGTTTCTTGTGGCAACACTGGCGCTTTGATGGCTGTGGCAATGATCCGGCTGCGCAAGCTTCCGGGCGTTAATCGGCCTGCCATCGCCTGTCTTTGGCCGTCACGCAATCCGGGTGGCTTTAATGTCATGCTGGATGTTGGCGCCGATATCAAAGCTGAAGCCGCCGATTTGCTGCAATATGCGGCGATGGGGGCCTCTTATGCCCGCAACGGTCTGAACCTGAAGCGTCCGCGCGTCGGGCTTTTGAACGTGGGCACCGAAGAGCATAAGGGCCGCGCCGAGCTAAAAGAGGCGCATGAGCAGATGAGCCTGCACTGCGCTGACAGCGATTATGATTACATCGGCTTTGTCGAGGGCGGCGACCTGCCCTCGGACCGTGTGGATGTGATCGTCACCGACGGGTTTACCGGCAATATCGCGCTGAAAACTGGCGAAGGCACCGCAAAGCTTATCTCGGATTTCCTGCGCGAAGCGCTTGGGGCAAGCCTGTTGTCAAAGCTTGGCGCGCTTTTGGCGCTGAAATCGCTGCGGCGGTTGCAGCAACGCATCGACCCGCGCCGCGTCAATGGCGGGGTATTTTTGGGGCTGAACGGCACAGTGATCAAATCGCATGGCGCAGCAGACGCCACCGGCGTTGCAGCAGCCATCACGCTTGCGCATCAATTGTCGGGGGCGGGCTTTGTAGACCGGCTTGCGGCGCGGGTTGCATCTGCGGGGCTCTCGCGGCAGGATGCCGACCTATCAGGGCCGGAGGCAAAAGCCAGCGAATGACAATACGCGCCGTTGTAAAAGGCGTTGGGCATTATTTGCCTGACCGTGTGGTTGCCAATGCCGATCTGGAAGGCCTGGTCGATACCACGGATGCCTGGATCAAGACCCGTTCAGGGATCGAGCGGCGGCACTACGCCGCTGAAGGCCAGACCACCTCCGATCTGGGCACCCGCGCCGCTTTGGCCGCGCTGGCCGATGCCGGACTTTTGCCCGATGATTTGGATGCGATTATCGTTGCCACCTCGACTGCCGATCTGACCTTTCCTTCGGCTGCCACGATGATTCAGGGCGCTTTGGGAATGACGCAGGGCTTTGCCTTTGATGTGCAAGCGGTTTGCGCCGGCTTTGTCTATGCGCTGACCACGGCCAATGCGCTGATCCTCTCGGGTCAGGCGAAAACCGTGATGGTGATCGGGGCGGAAACCTTTTCGCGGTTGATGGATTGGAGCGACCGCAGCACCTGCGTGTTGTTCGGCGATGGCGCAGGAGCTTTGGTGCTGGCAGCCGAGACCGGTCTGGGCAGCATTGCCGATCGCGGCATCTTATCGACCGATCTGCATTCGGACGGCCGCTTTCGCGATTTGCTATATGTCGACGGCGGCTCTTCGACCGGCAGCACCGGACATCTGCGGATGGAGGGCAAAGAGGTCTTCCGCCATGCGGTTGAAAAGCTGGCCGAAACTGCCCATGCCGCTTTGGAAAAGGTGGGGCTGACCAGCGAAGACGTCGATTGGATCGTGCCACATCAGGCCAATATCCGCATCATCGAGGCCACTGCCAAACGCATGCAAGTTGGCATGGACCGCGTGGTGGTAACGGTGCAGGATCACGGCAATACCTCGGCGGCATCGATTCCCCTTGCACTCTCGGTTGGTAAGGCGCGCGGGCAGATAAAGCCCGGCGATTTGCTTGTCACCGAGGCAATTGGCGGCGGTTTGGCTTGGGGTTCGGTGGTTTTACGCTGGTAAGCGCAGAAAATCGGCTTGGAACAACGTCTTGCAAGCCGTTGTGGTTGACAGAGTTTTTTAACGCGCGCATGATTTTGCTGTAACAACCCGGGGGGGTATGATGAGCGAGAAGACTCTGACGCGTATGGATCTCAGTGAAGCTGTGTTCCGTGAAGTGGGACTAAGCCGCAACGAATCGTCTGATCTGGTTGAATCGGTGCTTCAGCATGTCTCGGATGCTTTGGCAGGTGGTGATACTGTCAAGATTTCGTCCTTTGGCACCTTTTCTGTGCGCGACAAGACCGCCCGCGTCGGGCGCAACCCGAAAACCGGCGACGAGGTGCCAATCTCGCCGCGCCGCGTGCTGACCTTCCGGCCTTCGCATCTGATGAAAGACCGTGTCGCAGCCGGCAAAAAACGCTGACGAGCGCGCGGATGGACAAGTCGCCGGACGCCTTCCGCACAATCTCTGAGGTTGCTGAAACGCTTGAAACCCCAGCCCATGTGCTGCGGTTTTGGGAAAGCCGTTTTCCGCAGATCCGGCCAGTGAAACGCGCAGGCGGCAGGCGCTATTACCGCCCTGCTGATGTTGCTTTGCTCACCGGCATTAAGCATCTGCTGCATGATGCGGGGCTGACCATCCGCGGCGTGCAGAAAATTCTGCGCGAACAGGGCGTGCGCCATGTCGCAAGCCTGTCTGGGCAAGACTATGTCGAGGGTTCGGAATTGGACGACGAAGCCGCTTTGGAAGCCGCACTTACGCTGAACTTTGGCCCGCCTGCACAAGAAGAGATCGCCCCTGAACAGGCCGCCAGCGCCACGGTGGTTGCCTTGCAGACCGCGCTGCGCCGCGCCGAGCCTGCACCGGTGGCGCAAGATCTGTTTGCCAATCTGCCACCCCAGCCAGAGCGTCACGATTCGGCAGCGCTTGCCGCACAAGCACAATTGCCGCTGCTGGCGCGTCTGCGTGCCCTGCCCCCACATGCGCTGGCGCAATCGGATTTGGCAGCAGAGTTGCACCTGCGCCTGCAAAACCTGCATCTGCGTTTGCAGGCTGGCCTCGATCAAGCTGTATCGTCGCGTTGATCGCTTGCGCTTTCTGGCTTGCCCCCGCGTGGAATATTGGTATGAAGACGCCGTGTCGGGCCATAGCGCAGTCTGGTTAGCGCGTCCGTCTGGGGGGCGGGAGGTCGAGAGTTCGAATCTCTCTGGCCCGACCAAAATCGAAACCGCCCGCCTGCCCTGTGGCAGTGCGGGCGTTTCTGTATCAAGGAGGCCGCTATGCGCAATCTCGGTGTGATCCCTGACCAAGGCCTGCGGGCGCTGATCGCCAGTGGCGCTATTTCGGCCAATCCTGATTTTATTGACGGCCAGATCCAGCCCGCCAGCCTTGATCTGCGGCTGGGCACGGTGGCCTATCGGGTGCGGGCGTCGTTTCTGGTCGGCCATAACCGCCGCGTTGCTGACCGGATTGCCGAATTCGAGATGCACCGCATTGATCTGTCGCAAGGCGCCGTGCTGGAAAAGGGCTGTGTCTATGTCATCCCCTTGATGGAAAGCCTTGCGCTGCCTGCGGGGATCACGGCGGTGGCCAATGCCAAAAGCTCGACCGGACGACTTGATCTGCTGACGCGGCTGATCACCGATGGTGGCTCCGAATTTGACCGCATTGCCGAGGGGTATCACGGCCCGCTTTATGCCGAAGTTTGCCCGAAAAGCTTTTCGGTGCTGGTGCGCGCCGGCCAAAGGCTGAACCAGATCCGCTTTCGCCAAGGCCAAGCGGTGCTGAGTGATGCCGAACTGACCGCCCTGCATGCCGCCGAGCCCTTGGTTTCGGGGCAAGCGCTGATCTCGGAAGGTCTGGGGTTTTCGGTCGATCTGCGCCCCAAGGTCGGCGATCTGGTCGGCTACCGCGCCAAGCCCCATACCGGTGTCGTCGATCTGGATAAGATCGGCCATTATCCGGCCTCGGAGTTTTGGGAAGAAATCCACGCCAAAGATGGCCGCATTATCCTTGATCCCGGCGCATTTTATATTCTGGTCAGCCGCGAGGCGGTGACGATTCCGCCCGATTACGCGGCTGAAATGGCGCCCTTTTTGGCCATGGTGGGCGAGTTTCGCGTGCATTACGCGGGCTTTTTTGACCCTGGCTTTGGCCATGCGGCTGCGGGCGGTGTTGGCAGCCGTGGCGTGCTGGAAGTGCGCTGCCACGAGGCGCCTTTCGTGCTGGAACACGGCCAAATCGTCGGCCGCTTGGTCTATGAACGCATGGCCGCACGCCCCGACACGCTTTATGGTCGCGAGATTGCCTCGAACTATCAAGGCCAAGGCCTAAAGCTCGCTAAGCAGTTCATCGCAGGCTAAGGCGCGGATGCACAATTGAATGCCGCTATCTGGCGGTGACTTTTGCCAAAGCCGTCCTACAACGACACAATAGAATGCGCCTGACCGAGATGAGGACGATATGACCGACGACGCTTTGGTAATCTTTACCCCCTCAGGCAAGCGGGGCCGCTTTGCGCTTGGCACGCCGGTGCTGACCGCTGCGCGCCAGCTTGGCGTCGATCTGGATTCGGTCTGCGGCGGGCGCGGCATTTGTTCAAAATGCCAGATCACCCCACAATATGGCGAGTTTTCCAAACATGGCGTCACGGTCGAAACCGGTGCGCTGACCGATTGGAACTCGGTCGAAGAGCGTTATAAATCAAAGCGCGGCATGATCGACGGGCGGCGTCTGGGCTGTCAGGCCTGCGTGCAGGGCGATGTCGTGATCGACGTGCCGCCCGAAAGCCAAGTCCACAAACAGGTGATCCGCAAATCCGCCAGCCAGCGCGACATCGTGATGGATCCCGCCACCCGCGCGCTTTACGTCGAGGTGGCAGAGCCCGACATGCACGAACCGACCGGCGATTTCGAACGCCTTGTCACGGCCTTGCAAGAGCAATGGGGCGTGGGCGAAGTGGCGGCCGAACTGCCGATCCTGCGGCGCCTGCAACCTGCGCTGCGCAAGGGCGGCTGGAAGGTCACCGTGGCGCTGCACAAGGGCAACAACGACACCCGTCACCGTCTGCTGGACATTTGGCCCGGCTTTCACGAGGGCGGCATCTACGGCCTTGCCATCGACCTTGGCTCGACCACTGTGGCCGCACATCTGTGCGATCTGCGCGACGGGGCTGTGCTGGCCTCGGCAGGCGTGATGAACCCGCAGATCCGCTTTGGCGAAGATCTGATGAGCCGGGTGTCTTATGCGATGATGAACCCCGGTGGCGATGTCGAGATGACGGCCGCGGTGCGCACGGCGCTGAACGGGCTGATCCAATCTATCGCCACCGAAGCCAATATCGTGCCGACCTCGATTTACGAGCTGACCTTTGTCTGCAATCCGGTGATGCACCACCTGCTGTTGGGCATTGATCCGGTTGAACTTGGCCAAGCGCCCTTTGCGCTGGCCACCTCGGGCTCGCTGACTTTGGATGCGCGCGATCTGGATCTGAACGCGGTCAACACTGCCGCCCGCGTCTATATTCTGCCCTGCATCGCAGGCCATGTTGGGGCCGATTGCGCCGCCGTGGCCTTGGCCGAAGAGCCGAACAAATCTGACGAAATGGTGCTGATCGTCGATGTCGGCACCAATGCCGAAATCCTTTTGGGCAATAAAACCCGTGTCTTGGCCTGTTCATCGCCCACCGGCCCCGCCTTTGAAGGTGCGCAGATCTCTTCGGGCCAGCGTGCAGCTCCGGGTGCGATCGAGCGGGTCGAGATTGATCCTGCCACCAAAGAACCGCGCTTTCGGGTCATTGGCTCGGATCTGTGGTCTGATGACGCGGGCTTTGCGGCTGCCACCGCCAGCAGCGGCATCACCGGCATTTGCGGATCAGGCATCATCGAGGCCGTGGCCGAAATGCGCATGGCGGGTCTGGTCGATCAGGGTGGCTTGATCGGCGGCCCCGATCAAACCGGCACGGCGCGCTGCATCTCGGAAGGCCGCACGCATTCTTATGTGCTGCATGATGGCACCGCCCATGGTGGGCCGATGATCACCGTCACCCAAGGCGACATTCGCGCCATTCAGCTGGCCAAGGCCGCGCTTTACGCAGGCGCCAAGCTGTTGATGGATGAGATGGGCGTCGAGACCGTGGATAAGGTGACGCTTGCAGGCGCCTTTGGCGCGCATATCTCGCCCAAACACGCCATGGTTCTGGGCATGATCCCGGATGTGCGGCTTGATAAGGTGGTCTCGGCGGGCAATGCCGCGGGCACCGGCGCGCGGATTGCTTTGTGCAACGTCGGCGCGCGCGATTATATCGAGACCACGGTGCATCAGATCCACAAGGTCGAAACCGCCATCGAGCCGCGCTTTCAAGAGCATTTCGTCAATGCAAGCGCCATCCCGAATGCGGTCGATAGCTTCCCCGAGCTTAGCCAAATCGTCACCCTGCCCGAGGTAAGCTTTAACACCTCTGGCTCTGGCGGAGCTGGCGGGCGGCGGCGCAGGGGCTAGTCCCCGCGCCTGCCAAGCGGCAAGCCTGATCGGGTGCAATCTGCGGCTCTTTTCACCGCGACCGGCTTGACGAGGCCCAGCACTTGGCTTACCTGACAAACAACGCGGGTGTAGCTCAATGGTAGAGCAGCAGCTTCCCAAGCTGAATACGAGGGTTCGATTCCCTTCACCC